>CALVXR010000052.1 GCA_944371445.1 uncultured Bacilli bacterium | reverse complement strand
GATGAAATTAAAAGTAATTATTGGGAAAAACCCATTAATTTGAAGAATGAAAAATTTCCTTTTCCAAAACAAAAAAATAAAAAGAAAAAGACTGTATGAAATTATTTCATTTCATTACAGCCCCTTTTAAAATGATTCTTCTTTTTCTCTATTTATAGATAAAATATATAAGAAATAATTTACTTTAGTAAGCATATTATCCCAGAATATAGGTTCAACAATAAAATATACATCAGAATTTAATAATTCGTCAATGCATTTTTCTACAAATAGTTTAAATTCAGTTACTAAAGTTATTTGTTTATCAGTAAGTTCTTTTTGATTATCAGGAGTAAGTGAAGTAGAAGAATATAATTTAGCCATTTCATCAAATTTATCAGCAAACTCTTGAGATTTTACAGTAATTTCCTTATTTTTACTATCTACAAGTTTATTTATAAATAAAGAAATAGTTTTCATAGAATTACTACCTAAAAATTCATAATTAAGAGCAAATAAAGGATCCATTTTATCTTTATTAATAAGTCTATCTAATTCTAAATTAAATATACTTGTTTGATATATCATAAACTCATACATAGTAGGGTATGAATATGAAAATAAATCATTACTAATTAATTTTTTATTTATATCATTGCATAAATCAGTAAAATCTTTAGTAATAGCTAAAGCTCTAGAATTAATATTTTCTATAGTTTTAACAAGTTCATCAGTAACATTTAATGCAATACCAGGTTTTAAATTAACTTCTATTTTAGTTATATCAGTTGCAAGTTTAATATCAAACAATTTTTCTGTAAGTTCTTCACAAGGAAGAGTAAATGGAGTAGTTAAAATTTCATAATCGAGTGCTTTTTGACTTATTTTGTTATTTGATATTTTCATAAGTTCTCGACCAATTTCTTCACATTTTAAAGCGATTTCTTTAGCTTTATTTATATAAGTTTCATTATTACTTAAAAAAGATAACTCAATATTTGCGCAAAACTCTCTAACAGATCTTAAAAAATATAAATTAAGATTAATAGATTCCATTACAAATTCTTCATTACTTAAAATAAATACCACCCTCTCTATATAAAATTTATGAAAACAAATATAAATTAGTACTAAATAAAATAAAAAAACATATAGTGTAATAGATATAGGGAGGAATAATATGATACAAAAGAAAAGTATTTGGTTTATTACACTATTTACATTAATACTTGCACTAAGTATATATTATGTAACAATGCCATCAGAACTTCTAATGACAAATAATAGTGCATTAGTAAAAAATAAAGAAGAAGAAAAAGTAAGTAAAGAAGTAGTAGCTGAAATAGAAGAAAGTGAAATTCTTACATCACTTAGAGTAGAAGATGATGAAAAAGTTCAAAAAGAAATAGATAAAATGAAAGAAGTTATGGCAAGTAGTGATGCTACTAGTGAAGAAAGGAATGTAGCTTATGAAAAAATAAAAGCATTAAATGAAAATAGAGGAGTAGAAGAAAAACTTGAAAAACAAATACTTGATGAATTTAAACTAAAGTCTTTTGTAAAAGTAGATGGAGATCAAATAAAAGTAGTTGCACTTTCTAAAACTCATGATGTAAAACTTGCTAATAACATAATGAGAAGTCTTCAAAAAACTCAAAATAAAAAAATGTATATTTCAGTACAATTCCAAAACTCATAAGAGTTTTCTTTTTAGTGGGCTAGTATTCTCACTTTATTTAAGCTGCTTCATACAATAATATGAGTAAGTGGATTATAGGAAGTGAGGATAAAATGAGTAATATATTAACCAAAAGAGAAAAAGAAGTATTTTCTTTACTTGTAAACAATAATAGTACTAAAGAAATAGCTATTAAACTTAATATAAGTGAAAAAACAGTTAGAAATCATATATCTAATGTAATGCAAAAACTTGATGTAAAAGGAAGAGCAGCAGCAGTAGTAGAACTCATAAAACTTGGTGAAATATCTTTATAAACTGTATTAAATTACAGTTTTTTTCATATATATTTATTAGAGGTGAATTATGTTAAGAAAATTTACTGTCAAAAAAATATTAATATCATCAACTGCACTTCTTACTTTATTTTTACTTTATTTAGTACCAAGAAATACTTATGAACTTACGAATGTAAAACAAGAATTAGAGTATGTAAATAGTAATCTAGAAAAGGGGGAAGTATATTTACTTGATAAAAATAATATGCTATCAAGAAGTATAGTATCTTTTAATACTAAGGAAGAAGATATTGAAAAAAGGGCTACTGAAATTATAAATTATCTAATATTAGAAAGTGAAAATGAAAGTAAAATACCAAATGGTTTTAAAGCTTATTTAAAAGAAAGTACAAAAATAAATAGTGTTTTATATGAAAATAATGTTTTAAAAGTAGATTTTAATGAAGAACTTTTGAATGTATCTAAAAATATGGAAGAAAAAGTAGTAGAGGGACTTGTTTATAGTTTAACTACTATAGGTGGTGTTGATAAAGTAATAATATATATAAATGGAAATATTTTAATTAATCTTCCACAAAATAATATAACTTTACCACCAGCATTAGATAGAAGTTATGGAATAAATAAAACTTATGATATAACTAGTTATAAAGGAGTAAACAAAGTAACTGTTTATTATACACAAAATTATAATGATAATACTTATTATGTACCTGTTACTAAATATGTAAATGATGATAGAGATAAAATAAGTATAATTATAGAGGAACTTGCTGGTAATGAAGTTTCTAATACAAATTTGATGAGTTATTTAAATAATAATGCTAAATTAATGTCATATTCTGTTACAGATGAAGAGATGAACTTAGTATTTAATAATTATATATTTGATGATATCAATGAAAAAAACATTTTAGAAGAGGTAATTTATACTATTTCTCTATCAGTTGCTGATAATTATGAAGTAGAAGAAGTATCTTTTCAGGTAGAAAATGAAGAAATTTACAAAAGTGTATTAAAAAGTATTGAATAATATAAAAATATGTAGTATAATCCTGACTTTGACAGTTTTAAGAAAGTAAAAACTCTCAATCCCTTATTTTATAAGGAATTAGAGAGTTTTTTTATGTGAAAAAAAGTGCGTACGTTTTATTTTAATTTTTTGTATTTAAAAT
>CALVXR010000051.1 GCA_944371445.1 uncultured Bacilli bacterium | reverse complement strand
TACTTATAGTCTCCTTACTATTACAATAAGGACAAGTCATTTTTGCTCCCATTATTACTACTATTTCCTTTCTTTTTTAGGAATCTTATAACCCTTATCTATTTTCTCCCTATGGGGGTAATAGCGGTGTTATAATGGGGGAATTTTTAGTATCAAAAAGTGGTCTTGGTTACTTAATAATGTATGGTTCACAAGTATTCAATTTAAATTTAGTTATGAGTGCTATTATAATATTATGTATTTTTGCAAGTATTCTTTATTATCTAGTGTCATATATAGAAAAAAAATTAATCAAAAACGATTAATTTTTTTCTTTATATATTTCTCTTGCTTTTAATAAATCACTATTTTCATTTATATCAAACCAAACACTATTATTTATATAAGCATATATATCTTTATATTTGGAAATATATTCGATAAAATATCCTGGTGTTTCAGTACGATTTCCTTCTTCTAAATATTGCTTTATAATTGGTACAATATCTCTAGGAATAATATATATTCCCATAGATTTATATTTTTTTACAATTTCATCACTTTTTTCAATAAAAGATGTAACTTTATGAGCTTCATTAGTATCAAAAATACCAAATCTGCTAACATCTTCATTTTCTTCTACTAACTTTCCAGTTATAATTAATGATTTATTTTGTTTATAATAATTTATAATTTTTTCTAAATCAAAATCAAATAAATTATCACCTAATATAACAAGTATATCGTCATCAATATTTTCATAATTAATTATATATTCAACATCGCCAATAGCTCCTAGTGTTTCATTTTTATTATCTACCATATCGTTTATAATGGTAATAGGAATATCATATTCAGCATGATCTATCCAATTAGATAATGACTCTACATACTTATTATTTGTAGTAATAATAACTTCTTTTACCTCATTTAATTTTTCTAATTTTTCTATAGCATAATCTAGAATAGTTTTATCATCTTTGATTTTTAAAAGTGCTCTTGGTATTCCTTCTTCTAAATTAAAATCTTTATCTACAAAACCTGCACATAAAATAATACACTTCATTTAATCACCTCTAATTTAATTTATCACTTGCTTTAGCATTTAAATCTAAATCTGCTCTTCTTCCTAATTTATAAGCAAAATATCCTGCAGATGCGATCATAGCAGCATTATCTGTACAATATTTCATAGGTGGAAAACTTATTTTTTTATTACTTTCTAAACATGCCTTAGTAAGAGAATTTCTAAGTCCTTTATTAGCAGCTACACCACCAGCAACAATAAGTCTATCAACATTATATTCGTTTAGTGCCTTGATTGTTTTCTTTGTTAAAATGGAAACTACTCTATTTTGAAAAGAAGTTGCTAAATTTTCTTTATTTATTTGCTTTCCTCTTTGAGTTTCATTATGCACTAAATTGATTACAGCACTTTTAAGTCCACTAAAACTAAAATCGTAACTATTATCATCTTTAGGTATAGGTAATTCATATGTATCATTTCCAATACTAGCTAAATAATCAATTTTAGGACCTCCTGGATATGGTAAATCTAAAACTCTAGCAACTTTATCATATGCTTCTCCAACTGCATCATCCAATGTACCGCCTATTTTTTCAAAGGAATAATTATCTTTCATATAAATTAATTCAGTATGACCACCACTTACTACTAATGAAATAAGCGGAAACTTTAATTCTTCTACTAAACTATTAGCATATATATGTCCAGCAATATGGTGAACTGGAACTAAAGGTTTATTATATATAAAAGATAAAGTTTTTGCGGCTTCTACTCCTACTAAAAGTGAACCGATTAGCCCTGGACCATATGTTACCGCTATCGCAGTTATATCTTCTATTTTCATATTAGATTTTTTTAATAATTCATCTAACACTACTGTAATATTTTCTATATGCATACGACTAGCTATTTCTGGAACAACTCCACCATAAATTGAATGAGTATCCATTTGAGTTAAAACTACTGTAGCAATTTCCTCTATTCCATTTTTTACTATCGACATACTAGTTTCATCACAACTAGATTCAATTCCAAGTATATAAGTATCCATACTATCACATCTTTCTAAGCATTACATATCCATTATTGTTATTATAATATTTTTCACGTACTGCAACTATTTCAAATCCCTTTTTTTTATATAATACTATTGCACTATTATTAATTTCAGATACTTCTAAAGTAATATTCAAAGCCTTTTCTTTTATTCCAATTTCAATAAGAAAATCTATAAACTTACTTGCATATCCCTTTCTTCTATATTTTTCCACAATATATATATATTCTAATTCTAATCTATCATATATTTTAGAATAACTCATAAAACCAATAATATCTCCATATTCCTCTAATAGAACATATTTAGAAAAAGGATGATTTTCAAAATTATCATCTAAAATATATGATTTAGAAAAGTTTTTTAAAAATGCATTTAAAATATCCAAATCCTTTTTACTAGCATATCTTATCATTTTTTAATTTTTCTTCCGCTTCAGTTCTTTTTAAATAATTTGGATTAACATTATGAATGTTAATTTGACTATCGTTTTGGTGCTTATTTATTAATTTTGAAACATCTTCATTAGGTTTTATTAGATTTTCTATATTCAACATATCATCGTAACTTACAAAAGTATATGTTCTATCATCATCTAATTTAGAAAATAAATCATTTAAACTTATATACTGATCTTTTAAGATATTATTTAAATTCTTATCATATACTCCAGCATATACATACCCTCTTCTTGCATCAATAACTGGAATAATATAATCAGTATTAAATGCTGTTGTAGCAAGCAATTCTAAACTAGAAATAGGAATTACTCTTTTATTAAGAGTATAACCTATAATTTTAGCAATTGTAACGCCTATTCTAAGTCCTGTAAAACTACCTGGTCCATTTACAACATATATATTATCAATATCATTAATTTTAATATTGGCTTCATTTAACCTTCTTTTTATTTCAGGTAAAACTAAAGTTGAATGACTCTTAATTTTTTCTAATTTACAAGAATTAATAACCTTATCATCTTTTAATAAATAAACTAATAAATTAAAAGATGATGTATCAATAAATAAAGAAATCATAAGACAGCCTCACAAAGTTCTTCATATTTTTTTCCATAAGGTTTTAAAATTAATAAACGTTTATTTTCTGAAGTAACTTTAAATTCAATATCCAATCTTTCATCAGGTAAAATATCTTTAATAGTATCTGCCCATTCTATTACAACTACTCCGCCTTTAGTAAAATATTCCTCAATTCCTACTCCCTCACTATTTCCATCTAATCTATAAACATCCATATGATATAATGGTAATTCACCTTCATATTCTTTAATAATATTAAAAGTTGGTGAAGTAATATTTTCCTTTATTCCTAATGCATTTGCAATTCCTTTAGTAAACATTGTTTTTCCACTTCCAAGTTCACCATTAAGACAGATTATCATATTAGGAAATTTTTCAGATTCAAAATTTTGTGCAAGCTCAATAGTATCTAATTCATTGCGAGTTGTTATTCTAAATTCCATTCTAATCACCATAATAATTATAACAAAAAAAAAAGACAACATAAATAGAAAAAGATAAATTTATCTAAAATTAAAAATAATCCACAGGAAAAAGTAAAAAGCAAAAAATAATACTGTGGAAAAGTATTATATTCAAAATTAAATTTAAGCAAAAAAAAATTGGCAACTTCCTATTTTCGCTTACACTATCGTCGGCGTTAAAGTGCTTAACTTCTGTGTTCGGGATGGGAACAGGTGTATCCACTTTGCTATCGTTACCAATTTACATTATATTAGAGAAATAATTCTCTGAAAACTAAGATAATGTGATTTCATCAAACCTTTGACAATTAAACTTCTTTAGATTAAATTTTCGATCTATTAGTACTAGTCAGCTCAACATGTTGCCATGCTTCCACCTCTAGCCTATCAACCAGTTAGTCTTTCTGGGATCTTACTTCTCTAAGAAGGGGAGAATTCATCTTGGAGTTGGCTTCCCGCTTAGATGCTTTCAGCGGTTATCCATTCCATACATAGCTACTCTGCGCTGCCACTGGCGTGACAACAGATACACCAGAGGTATGTCCATTCCGGTCCTCTCGTACTAGGAACAGCTCTCCTCAATTCTCCTACGCCCACGACGGATAGGGACCGAACTGTCTCACGACGTTCTGAACCCAGCTCGCGTGCCACTTTAATGGGCGAACAGCCCAACCCTTGGAAGCGACTTCACCTCCAGGATGTGACGAGCCGA
>CALVXR010000050.1 GCA_944371445.1 uncultured Bacilli bacterium | reverse complement strand
CTTCTATTATAAATACATTTACATATAATTTTTCTAATTCTTTTTTTGCCCAATCTTTTACTTCCATTTTTCCTCCCATTAAAAAAACTGTATAATTTCAATTTACACAGTTCTTCTAACAAGGTCTCCTACTTTTTACTATTTATAGTTTATCATATTTTTATTTTAACCGTGACCGTAAAAATTTAACTGTGTAAATTAATTTTTAATGAATTATCTTTATACACTTGTCTATTGTATAAAGTATATCATTTTTATATTTCTATGTATTATTTATTTACTTTTTAAAAATATAAATTTAACTTATTATCATACTACTCTCAAAAAAATCAAAAAAGAAATTTACTATTAAATAAGATAAAGAGATAGTTAAAATTAAATAAAACACTCTTGCTTGATAATATCTATTTTTTTTAAATATAGAATTTATATTAACGCTCTCTAGTGCCCAAATTACTATAGGAACTACAAATACGTATATTAAAGCTTTTAATCCCATTTATAATTATCTATTTCTTCTACTCTTCTATGATGTTTTTCTTCTTCACTAAAAGGAGTATTAATATAAGTTTCTATCATTTTTAAAGCAAGTTCTAAACTAGTATCTTCTCCAAAAGCAAGAATATTAGCGTTATTGTGTAAATGAGCATAATAAGCATCATTTATACTGCTTACTTTCGCACATCTTATATTTTTTACTTTATTACAAGCTATTGAAATTCCTATACCAGTTCCACATATAGCAATCCCAAAGTCTGCTTTTTTATCTCTTATAAATTCTCCTAATTTAAAAGCATATATAGGATAGTCTGTAGACTCATTACTGTTAGTTCCTAAATCTATTAATTCATATTTATCTTGTAATCTAAGGATTATATTACTTTTTAAGTCATATCCTCTATGATCAGATGCTATAGCAATTTTCATATTACCACCACTCTTTACTTTTGTATTTTTTAATATAATTTACGCTTCTTAAAAATAAGTAGATCTTTCTTTTAAAACATTTATCCTTTTTATAATTAAGTGGATCACATAATTTTTTTTCTTTTACAAGTTTTTTTATTTCTTTTTTTAGTTTTTCACTTTTTACAGAATTATAAATTACTATCTTAGGTACAAAACTAAGTGCTCTTTTTTCTTTAATTATTTCAAATTTATGTGTTTTATCATATATTAAATCATCTACTAAGTATTTTACTAAATTATATCCACAAAAAGATAAATAATAACTACATCTTGCTTGTCTAGGATTTATTTCGAATATTTTATATTTTCCATCTCTTTCATCATATTTTAAATCAAATTCAGCAAATCCAGTATAGTGAATACTTTCTAAAAAATCTTTTAATTTATAAATTAATTCCTCATTTATTCCATGTTCATTATATCCATTTACTAAAACAGTACAGTTTCCAACTCCAGTATGAGTATGTTCTTGAAGACCTATTTGCGCAAATGAAGCAAATTCTGCTTTACCATCTTGATTACAGTAAAATATGCAGTCAGTTAAATAATGATCATCTCCAGGTACAAATTCTTGTAAGATAAGCATATCTTCATATCCAGAATCTTCTATTTTTTTAATTATTTCATGAAGTTCTATTTCATCTTTTACTCTATATACTTTGCTTTGACCTTCAAATTTATGTTTGTAATAACTTACTCCATTACCAGGTTTAATAATAATAGGATACATTAAATCCATATCTAAAACTTTTGTCTTACATGAATACATATATGTTTTTGGCACATCTAATATATCTTTGTAATTTTCATAAAAACTATCTTTCTTTAAGAAATCATTTACTATATTTATATTTGGATAATTAAATACATACCATTCTTTTAAATAGTCTTTATTTTCTGAAATAAGTCTTACATAAAAATCATTTGTACCAATTAATAATATTTTTTTGCCTTTATGTCTTAAAGCAAATGACTTAAGTGTTTTTTTAAATACTTCTGTATCCCATAAGTTTTTTTCATATTCTATATTAGTAATAGTACTTAAAGATGTAAATTTCATTTCTTCTTTCCCTATTAAATTAGCCTTTTTACCATATATTTCATGATAGCATCTTGCCACTGTATAAGCATTTATATCAGTACCTATAATTAATATTTCAAAATCACTTTTCAATGTATTTTACCTCATTTCTATAAGTATATACTTTTGGAATATTATCTTCAAGCATACACATAACTTCATATGGTGTTGTAGATAAATAATTAGCTACATATCTAACAGATATATTATCACCAATAAGTTCTATTTTATCACCTATTTTTACATTTTCATCTACTTTTATTTGGATCATTCCCATATTAACTGAACCAACTAAATTATAGAATTTACCATTAATAAAAACTTTTCTAGAAGCATTTTTTCTAATAAATCCATCAGCATACCCTATTGGCGCGATTGCTACTATCATATCTTCTTTTGCCTCATAAGAAAGACCATAACCTACATGTTCACCTTTGCTTACTTTTTGTAATTCCATAACTTCAGTATAAAGTGAAAAACAAGTTTTTAATTTTATATTTGTATCTAATGTAGTTTTACTTATATGATATTTTTTTATTCTCATATTTGCTTTAATTTGTCTAAGTTTACCTTTAAAAGAATTATCTTTTTTAGGGGATTGGTTAAGACCATACATAATTATACCTAATCTTATACCATTACAAATATCTATTTTAGGATGATTTACAAGTGTTAAACTTCTTCCCATATGAATGATTGGTATTTCATTTAAATTAATATCACTAAGTAAATATTTAAATTTATTTAACTGTTCATCCCATACTTTATCACTTATTCCTATAGTAATAAAGTGACTGAAAACACCTTCTAAAAAGTAGTTATTTTTTATTATGGAAGCAGCTTTTGTTACTTCTTCTTTTGTTTTTATTCCAAGTCTATTCATACCTGTATTTAATTTTAAATGAATCTTTATATTCTTATCTTTTTTTATTTCTACTAATTTATTTAAATAAGATAAACTTGAAATAGTAAGAGTAATGTTATTTTCTACAGCTATATCAATAAAGTCTAAATCAATTGGTTCTAAACATAGTACTGGAATTTCTTTATTATACTTTCTTATTTTTAATGCTTCTTCTAATGACGAAACTGCTAGATAATTGATTCCTTTTTTAATAAGAGAATTTACTATATAACTACCATGTCCATATCCATTACCTTTTACCACACCAATATAGTATTTATATTCTTTATGGTTATTTATAATAGATTCTATGTTATCTTCTAATCTATCTAAGTTAATTTCTATATAAGTTTTTCTATACATATTATCATCTTCCCATATTAATTATACCATATTATATACAAAAGAAAAACACCTTTTAGTGTTTATGCTCCATCGTATGTTCCTTCTATTTTGCTTTTTTCTTCACTACTTAAATTATCTAAAATCCATTTATCATCTTTCTTAGTTAAATCAAGTTCTAATGTATATTTAACTCTTTCTTTGTATTCTTTTAACTTTTTCAATTTATACTCAGTAAATTTATTATTGTCAAATTTCTCATCTTCATAAAATTCTTCTTCATGTTTCTTTCTATATTCTTCTATTTCTTTTAAAGCAGTTTTATAATCAAATACTTCTATTTCAACTTCTACTACTGCATCTTCCCCATCTACTGTTTCATTTTTTATTTCATAAGTCAAATTTTGATATTGTTTTTTTATTACATTTTTATATTCTTCTTTATTTTTATTATTTATTTCTTCTTTTTTATTTACTACCTCATTAATGTTTTCAATAACATCTTCATCAAGAGTTTGATACTTTGATAACATAACTTCTACTTGTTTAGTAGGAGTATTTGTTAAATCTTTTCCAATAGAACAACCTACTATTAATAAAGAAAATATAATAAGTATAATTTTTTTCATATAATTCCTCCTTATTTTTATAATGAAAGCTTTTTTTATTTTTATACAACAATTAAATAAAAGTAATATAATATTAAAATAATTACTATAAATTATCAAAAAAAGTCTAGACAATCTAGACTTTTAAAATTCACAATTATTTGGTGTTCTTGGATAAGGAATAACATCTCTTATATTTTCAACACCTGTTAAATATATTAATAATCTCTCAAATCCCATACCGAATCCTGAATGAACACAAGTACCAAATTTTCTTAAATTTAAATACCAATCAAGTTCTTTTTTATCCATATTAAGTTCATCCATACGTTTTAAAAGTTTTTCATATGATTCTTCTCTTTGTGAACCACCCATAATTTCTCCAGCACCTGGAACTTCAAGATCAGCAGCAGCTACTGTTTCGCCATCTTCATTTGCTTTCATGTAAAAAGCTTTTATATCTTTTGGCCAATCTGTAATAAATACAGGACCATCAAAATACTCTGTTATATATTTTTCATGTTCTTTAGCAATATCTTCACCATATTCTGGCTCAAATTCCCACTTAACATCTGCTTTTTTTAATATACTTATAACTTCTTTATGAGTAATTCTTGTAAATTTGCTATCTACAAGTTTTGTAAGTTTTTCTATTAATCCATTTTCTACAAATTTATCTAAAAATTCTAATTCATCTTTTGCTTTATCAAGTACATAAGAAACTATAAATTTAAGCATATCTTCTTCTATATCCATAATTCCATTTAAATCACAGAATGCTACTTCTGGCTCTATCATCCAAAACTCAGATGCGTGTACTTTTGTATTAGAATTTTCTGCTCTAAATGTAGGTCCAAATGTATATACTTTTTTAAATGCAGTCGCAAATGTTTCTGCTTGTAATTGTCCTGATACTGTAAGAGATGCTTCTTTTCCAAAAAAGTCTTTTTTAAAATCTATATTTCCATTTTCATCTTTTGGTATATTATTTAAGTCAAATGATGTTACTCTAAACATTTCACCTGCGCCTTCACAATCACTACCTGTAATAAGTGGTGCATGAAAATATACATAGCCTCTATCTTGAAAGTATGTATGAATTGCATGTGCTGCTAAACTACGAATTCTAAATACTGCTTGGAATAAACTAACTCTTGGTCTTAAATATCCTATTTCCCTTAAAAATTCTCTTGAATGTCTTTTAGGTTGTAAAGGATAATCTTCAGGGCAGTCTCCTAATAAAGTAACTTCTTCTGCCTTTATTTCAAATTCTTGACCTTTAGCTGGCGATTTTATTACCTTTCCTTTAACTTTTATTGAACTTCCTATATGATATTTAGTTATCTCATCAAAATTAGATAAATTATTATCATATACTATTTGAACACTTTTAAAGCATGTTCCATCATAAAAATCTATAAAACCAAATTCTTTTTGTTTTCTATGATTTCTAATCCAACCTTCTAGTACTATTTCTGTATCATATAGTTTTTCAACGTTACTATAAACTTCTTTTAAATCCATAATTTCACCCTTTCTAATAAAAAAAGCCTTAATAAACAAAGGGGCATATAAACGCGGTACCACCCTTCTTTATCACGGCTGTGAATCTCTTTGTTTATAACGTAAACAACTCGTCTTATCCTACTTTATTCAAATAAGAAGCTCCAAAGTGTTCTTTCCTTATTTCCTTTATGTTAGCTTCCACCATACCTAACTCGCTTTAAAAATTTCATAAGTACTCGTCTTTTTCACTGCTTTTTATATATTTAATTCTACCATAAAAATCACATAAGTCAATAAAATAACATAAAATGACACTTTTTTTATATTAAGTAATTTATTATAGATATAGGTGATTAAAATGTTATTACTTTGTTTTAAAATTTTTTTTGCAAGAATTCTAGATGTATCATTAGGTACATTTAGAACAATACTTACTATAAAAGAAAAAAAGTTATATGCTAGTATAACTGGTTTTTTAGAAATCATTGTATGGTTTTTTGCTGCTAAAGAAGCATTAAACACTACTAGTTCTAATATATTTATACCCATTTCATATGCTTTAGGATTCGCAACAGGTACTTATTTGGGTGGACTTCTGTCTGAAAAATTTATAAGTGGTAATTTAGGTCTTCAAGTTATTACTAGTAATAATAACAAAGAAATGATTAAAATAATAAGAAATCATAATTATGGAGTTTCTGTAATAGAAGTAAATAAACACGATTCAGATACTGATAAATATATGCTTTTTATTGAAATTAATAAACATAAATTATCAGATATTACTAAATTAATTCATAAATTAGATCCAAAAGCTTTTATAGTTGTTAATGACTCTAAATATGTTCAAAATGGATATATTAAATAATTATTTGTTAACTTTACTTAATTTTAATATTTCATAAATTGACATATAAACTTTATCAAAATTATCTAATATTTCTTTTTTTATATCTGTATTTTTTCTTTCATTAAAACATTCAAAGTAAATATAATTAAGTTTTTCTTTTTCCATAGTTTCTAATTCTTTAAAAATATATTTTTGTATTTTTCTTTCTTTTCTTGTTTTAAATTCATCTAATACATCATTTTCTATAACTTTATAGTCTATTTTTTTTGTTTCTTGTTTTTTTCCTATACATACAGCATCATCTTCCTCATCAATTATCATTTTACTTTTTAAAACTAATCCATTTCTTTTTATTAGGACTGCTATTGCTTCTTTTCCATCTGTAAAAATACAAGCATTTTCTAAATATCTAATTCCTTTTTTTTGAAATAATTCTGTTTTGTTTCTTATATTAAGATTATCATTTATTTTTATTTTATTTCTCCTTAAATCACTAATAAATGTTTGATCAACTTTTATAACTGGCATTTTTCTTATATGAAGAAGTTCATCATCTTTATCCCAATCATAAAATTCATATAATTCTTCATTAAAATTAAGTATTACATCATAAATATAATTCATTTCGTTCTCCTTTCTTAGTATAAAGTGCTACTGACATAAGTAAAATGCCCAATAATACTTGTAAGCATTCAAACTTTCTACTTATAAAATGGAGATATTCTTTAAAATTATACCCAATTGTTATAAGATTTAAATAACAAATTACAAATATAAGTCCCATAAGAGTAAAACTAAATCCAAGTAAAAATACAAAAAACCTCCACATTTATATCACCTAATAAAGTCTATTATTTTTTTAATTTTTATTTACAATAAAGTGTAAAATTATAAAAATTACTGAAATAAACCATCATAATAGTGTTATAATGTATAAAATAGGAAGGAATAATACTATGAAAAGATCTGCTGTAATTAGAGGTTATATAAACTTACTTATGGATGTAAAAGAAAAAATAAAAAATAGAAGTGTTGAAATTACTGATGGATTATTAGATTCTCTAGAAGCTGTTGGTGTAAATTTAGTAGGTTACAGAAAAGAAAAAACAGGTAAAGTTTACGTATATACAAATAATAATTCAAAATAAAAGAAGAACTACTCTTCTTTTATTTTTATATCTAAAATATCATCTATTAGTATTTTTTCATTATCAAAAGTTATTAAATATTTTTCATTATAGCCAACTACTCTCCTAACTATTTCTTTATCTTTAAGTTTTATTTTTACATCAATTTTATAAATATAGTGAGAAGAACGAAAAACATCAATAATTTTACTTCTTATATCTAATAAAGAATTATTATTTCTTGTTTCTTCAAAAGAATCCACTACTTCTTTTGACTCATAATAAACATTTTTATTATTTCCTTTTGTATTTATTTTATTTACAAAAACACCTGGTAACTTTTTTTCCATAAATAATCCTCCTATAAAAATATATGTTAATATATTAAATATATGATTAACTATTACTAAATAAGAAAGATATAATAAAGCCAACTATAAAAACAACAACAGATATTATAAATAAATTTATATCAAAATAATTAAATGTTTTAAAAAGAAGTACCATAAATGATCCTATTATAAATCCTAAAATATATATATATGATTTATTTTTATTTCTTTTAATCATCATTTCTACATATCTAGTTATTATTAAAAAACCCAATATAAAACCAATAAAAAAAGGTAATAAAATAGAAAGATTATAACTTATATAATTTATAGAATATAAATTTGAAAATGTTTCTAGAATAATATTATATACACCTAAAATCATCATAATAGCTGTACCACTTATTCCTGGTATTATCATTGTAGCTGCTTCTACAAAACCAACAAAAAGCAAAAAAATTTTATCATACAATGTAAAATTATAAATATATATATTATTTATATTTAATGTTCCTACTAAAAATATAGTTAAAGATATTATTATTATTTTAATAAAATCTTTTTTACCAATTACTATTTGTTTTTTAAAATCTAAAATAGTTTGAAATATCAAACCACAAAATAAACTCATTACTAAAAAATAATTTTTATTTAAAATATATAATATTATTTTACTTCCAAATATCATTGAAACTAATATTCCAAGTCCAGTAGGAAATAAAAATTTTAAATTTTTTTTAGGAGATTCAAAAAAATGATTGAGAGCACAAACTCCTTTTTCATAAATTCCTAACATAATAGCTATAACAGAACCGCTTACACCTGGAATTACTTTACCTATTCCTATAAATATTCCTTTTACAAATAAATTTATAACTGTTTTCATAATTAAGTATATGCTGTTATATATAATAAAAAAACATGAATTTTTTAGATTCATGTAAAATTATACCAAAATAGATTATACTAAACTAGACTTTGTAACTGTTATAACAGGACGGATACCCCGATTAGTACTGTAAGATGAAGCACGATTACCCAAACTACTTTTATCATTTACTCCCCAAACATTATAAATTGAATTGTATACTGCTGTACTCGTCCAATAACCATAAGTTAAATTATCAGATACATTGCATCCATAGTTTGTACAATCATATGTTCTGTCAAACAGCCACGCATATTTTGATTTAATAGTTGAATTTGCCACTTGATTTTGATTATTACTATCAAAATAGAACCAGCCATTTCCATCCGTAGTTGCTGAATTAAATGTTGGATGTTTTGTTATTTTGGCTATTTCATCTGCTGTAATAAGTCTTGGATTTAAATCTTCTTTCCAAGTAGTAGTATCATTTTTTATTTTCTCATCTATTTGACTACTATCAGTATTATCATCATTTGTATTCCATGCCGTAACAGCAGTTGTATTATGGTCAAGCAATAAATTTACCATAGTACCATTATCAGCACCACCAAATGTATACCATTTCATACATCCTTTTTTTACTCCAGAAGCACTATTTTCTTCCACATATGTATTACAGACTTCACCTTTTTCTGGATCAAAAAACACCATTGTTCCATCTCTATTTAAATCTATTATATCACCAGCTGTTTGCCCATCTAATTCAGTAAGTAAATCTTTCTTTTCTTTATCAAGAATAACTTTTCTATTTAATAAAAGCATTAGAATTATAGTAAGTATTGTTATAAACATAAGAAAAATTGTATATACTATTCCAGATATTGCAAAACCTTTATTATTTATACTTTTCATAGTAATATTCCCACCCTTTATTCAATACAATTATATAATATTTATAAAAAAAAAGAAAGATAAAAGACCTAATAATTTATAAAAAAACATACTAAAATACAATTTGTGTATAAATAACATTTTAAACTTGACAAAATGGGGTTTTAGTGATAGTATAATTAGCACTAAAAGGGAGGAAATATTATGAAAAAAATATTAAAAACATTATTTTTCACATTATTAGTAACA
>CALVXR010000049.1 GCA_944371445.1 uncultured Bacilli bacterium | reverse complement strand
TTTCGTCAATTAGATTGTATCACAATATGCGTTAGATTATAGTAATCTTTCGCTTTTTTTTATTTTATTATCAAAATAAAAAAAGACTGTATGAAATTATTTCATTTCATTACAGCCCCTTTTTTTGCATAATTCTATTTACAAATTTACATTGCTATGATAAAATAAATGCACTTAAACACTTATTTTTATAAAAATACGATATAATTAAATTACCTAAAAATTAAAAGGAGAATGTTATGTCTCATTATTTTGAAAATGATAGTAAACTAAAAAGTGAAGAAAAGCTAATATTTTGTAAAGTATATGATAAAGAATATAAGTTTTATGTTGATAATGGTGTTTTTTCTAAAAAAGGATTAGATTTTGGAACTAGAACCTTACTAGAAAGTTTAGATTTAGAAAAAATAACTGGAAATGTTTTGGATTTAGGCTGTGGATACGGTCCGATAGGAATTATTTTAGCGCTTAATACAAATGCAAATATAGATATGATAGATATAAATAAAAGAAGCTTGAAACTAGCAAATAAAAATGCAGTTTTAAATAATGTAAAAGTCAATATTTTTGAAAGTAATATGTATGAAAAAATTAATAAAAAGTATGATTATATAATAACTAATCCTCCAATTAGAGTAGGGAAAAAGATATTATATGAAATACTTGAAAATGCAAAGCATTATTTAAATGAGAACGGTCACATGATATGTGTTATTCATAAAGACCAAGGAGCAAAAACAGTAGTAAAAATGCTCGAAAAACATTATTTGGTTAAAATCCTAAACAAAAATAAAGGATTTTATATAATAGATTCTAAAAACAATTGACAAATATAAGTATATTTGATAAAATTGTAAAGTGGTGTCATAGACTTTTTTGCGTGTCTATGTATAAAAATATTATAGTTATAGGGGTGAATATTAGTGGCTTATACAGTAAAAAAATTTGGTGATCACCGTGAAAGAAGAGATTATGCAAAAGCAAAAAATGCAATAAAACTTGGAAATTTATTAGAAATTCAAAAAAAATCTTATAACTGGTTTATGGAAGTAGGTATCAAGGAAGTACTTGAAGATATATCTCCAGTTGAGAGTTTTACAGGTAATTTAACTCTTGAATTTGGTGAATATTCTTTTGAAGAACCAAGATATTCTATTAAAGGTTGCAAAGAAAGATATGCAACATATGCTGCTCCATTAAAAGTTGAAGCAAGACTTTTTAATGGTGAAACAGGAGAAGTTAAAGAACAAGAAATTTATTTAGGCGACATGCCTATAATGACAGAAAGTGGTACATTTATTATAAATGGTGCAGAAAGAGTAATTGTATCACAACTTGTTCGTAGCCCATCTGTTTATTTTGGAAAAGAAGTAGATAAAAATGGTAGAGTTATGGTTACATCACAAGTTATTCCATCTCGTGGTACATGGCTTGAATATGAAACAGATGCAAGAGGAATTATTTATGTTCGTATAGATCGTACTCGTAAAGTACCTATTACAACACTTCTTCGTGCACTAGGACTTTCTAATGATGAAGATATTTATGAATTATATGGAAAAGATGAATATTTAGAAAGAACAATTGAAAAAGATACAAATAAAAACTTAGATGAATCTTTAATTGATATTCACTCTAAATTAAGACCTGGAGAACCATCTACTTTAGAGAGTGCTAAAAATCAATTAATAACTAGATTCTTCGATGCATTTAGATATGATTTAGCAAAAGTAGGTCGTTATAAATTTAATAAAAAATTAAATATTATAGATAGACTTATGGGATGTACTTTAGCTGAAAACATTATCGTAAATGGAGAAAAAGTATTTGAAGAAGGTACTGTAATTACTAAAGAAAATATCGAAAAAATTAAAGAAATATTCAAAAATGGTTATGGTGTTAAAGAAGTTACAATTAATAATGATTTAGATTCTTATAATAAAGTTCAAATTATAAAAGTTTACTCTAAAAATGATCCTACTAAAGTAGTTCCTGTAATTGGTAATGATCAATCAATAGAAGAAAAAAGACTTACTATTTCAGATGTTTATGCATCAGTATCATATTATTTAAATTTACTTGAAGGAATTGGATCATATGATGAAATAGACCATTTATCAAATAGACGTGTAAGACAAGTTGGAGAACTTATGCAAAATCAATTTAGAGTAGGTATGTCTCGTATTGAAAGAGTAATAAGAGATCGTATGTCTACTCAAGATATGACAGAAGTAACTCCAAAAACACTTATCAATATTAGACCACTTACTGCAGCTATTAAAGAATTCTTTGGAAGCAGCCAGCTTTCACAATTTATGGATCAAACAAATCCTATTTCTGAACTTGCTAATAAAAGAAGACTTTCTTCTTTAGGACCAGGTGGACTTTCTCGTGATAGAGCTGGTATGGAAGTTCGTGATGTTAACCCATCACACTATGGTAGACTTTGTCCAATCGAGTCTCCAGAAGGACCAAATATCGGTTTAATTACTTCACTAGCGTCTTTCGCAAGAATCAATGATTATGGATTTATTATGACTCCATATAGAAAAGTTATTGATGGTCATTTGACAGATGAAGTTGTATATATGACTGCTGATGAAGAACTTGAATATAACATATCTCAAGCTACAGTAGAAACAAAAGATGATGTAATAGTACAGGAAAGAGTACCAGTTCGTTATCGTGGTGAAAATATAATTGTTAAACCTAAAGACGTTGATTACATAGATGTATCAGCACAACAAGTTGTATCAATCACAACATCAGGAATTCCATTTTTGGAACACGATGATGGAAAAAGAGCACTAATGGGTGCCAACATGCAACGTCAAGCAATTCCACTTTTAAAAGCTGAAGCTCCACTTGTTGGAACAGGTATTGAAGCAATTGCTGCTCGTGATTCAGGTGCTGTTATAATAGCTAAAGCAGATGGTATTGTAGATTATGTTGATGCTAGAAAAATAATAGTTAAAACAGCAAAAGGAAAAGATACATATTACTTAAATGGATTTGAAGAAAGTAATAATGGTACATGTTATCATCAAATACCTATTGTTCATTTAGGTGATAAAGTTTATAAAGATGAAGTTATAGCTGATGGACCTTCTACTGAACTTGGTGAAATGGCTTTAGGTAAAAACGTTACAGTAGCATTCATGAACTATAATGGTTATAACTATGAAGATGCTGTAATCTTAAATGAAAGACTTGTAAAAGACGATGTTTATACATCAATTCATATTGAAGATTATCAAATAGAGTGCCGTGATACTAAATTAGGTGCTGAAGAATTTACTAGAGACATTCCAAATGTAAGTGAAGAAGCACGTAAAAATCTAGACGAAAACGGTATTATAAGAATAGGTACAGAAGTACATGATGATGATATATTAGTAGGTAAAGTAACTCCAAAAGGGATGGCTGAACTTACTTCAGAAGAAAAACTATTACATGCAATTTTTGGTGAAAAAACAAGAGAAGTAAGAGATACTTCACTTAGAGTACCACATGGTGGAGAAGGTATTGTTCATGATGTTAAAATCTTTACTAAAGAAGATTCTGATGAACTTCCAGCAGGAGTATCAAAAATTGTACGTGTGTATATAGCTCAAAAACGTAAAATAACTGTAGGAGATAAAATGGCAGGACGTCATGGTAATAAAGGTGTTATCTCACTTGTTTTACCAGAAGAAGATATGCCATATATGGAAGATGGTACACCAGTAGATATCTTACTTAACCCACTAGGAGTTCCATCTCGTATGAACATAGGACAAATTCTTGAAATGCATCTTGGTATGGCTGCTAAACATTTAAATATTCATGTAGCAACTCCAGTATTCTCAGGTGCAACTAGAGAAGAAATAATAGATGCTTTAAAAGAAGCTAACTTACCAGAAACAGGTAAATTTACACTTTATGATGGACGTACAGGAGAACCTTTTGATAATAAAATTTCAGTAGGTGTAATGTACATGATTAAACTTCACCACATGGTTGATGATAAACTACATGCTCGTTCTACTGGACCATACAGTTTAGTAACACAACAACCTCTTGGTGGTAAAGCACAATTTGGTGGACAAAGATTTGGAGAAATGGAAGTTTGGGCACTTTATGCTTATGGTGCAGCACATATCTTACAAGAAATGATGACTATTAAATCAGATGATGTAGTAGGAAGAGTTAAAGTATATGAAGCACTTGTAAAAGGTGAACCAATACCAGCATCTGGTATTCCAGAAAGCTTTAGAGTACTTATAAAAGAATTCCAAGCATTAGGACTTGATATTACAGTACTAGATAAAGAAGGAGAATACAGAGATCTAAAAGAATTAGAAGAAAATGAAAAAGATGATTTCATAACTCCAGAGGAATTTGAAAAATCATTAGAACTTAGTGTAATGGAAAATGCCGCTTCTAAAGTAGAAGAAGGAAAAGAAGATAAATCTTATAAAGAAGAATTAGAAGAATCAGAAGATGAATTTGAAGATAATTCACTTGATAGTTTAGATGATGAAGATATAGATATTGAAATCGATGAGGAAGGAGATGCTATTTAATGAGAGTAAATGATTTTGAAGGAATTAGAATTTCAATCGCATCTCCAGAAAAAATAAGACAATGGTCTTATGGAGAAGTTAAAAAAGCTGAAACTATTAACTATAGAACTTTAAGACCAGAACGTGACGGACTTTTCTGTGAGAAAATATTTGGACCAACAAAAGATTTCGAATGTGCTTGTGGTAAATACAAGCGCCTTCGTTACAAAAATATAGTTTGTGATAGATGTGGAGTAGAAGTAACAAGATCTAAAGTTAGACGTGAACGTATGGGACATATAGAGCTTGCTACTCCTGTATCTCACATTTGGTTCTTTAAAGGTATTCCTTCTCGTATGGGACTTGTTCTTGATATGTCTCCAAGAGATTTGGAAGAAGTATTATACTTCGTATCTTATGTTGTATTAGATCCAGGACCAGCACCACTTGAGAAAAAACAAACAATAAGCGATAAAGAATATCGTGCTTATTATGAAAAGTATGGAAATACATTCAGAGTAGGTATGGGTGCTGAAGCAATCAAAGAACTTCTAAGTGAAGTAGATATAGAAAAAGAAGTAAATGAAATCAAAAAAGAAATAGAAGAAATAAAAGATACTACAAGTCAAAAACGTATTCGTTTAATTAAAAGACTTGATGTACTTGATGCATTCTTAGAATCTGGTAATAAACCAGAATGGATGATTATAGAAGCACTTCCTGTAATTCCACCAGAACTTCGTCCAATGATTCAATTAGATGGTGGAAGATTTGCAACATCAGACTTAAATGACTTATATAGAAGAGTAATAAATAGAAATAATCGTCTTAAAAAACTTATGGAACTTGGAGCACCTTCAATCATTATTCAAAATGAAAAACGTATGCTTCAAGAAGCTGTAGATGCTCTTATGGATAATGGTAGACGTGGACGTAATATAACAGGAGCTGGAAACAGACCACTTAAATCATTATCAAGTATGCTTAAAGGTAAACAAGGACGTTTCCGTCAAAACTTACTTGGTAAACGTGTTGACTATTCAGGACGTTCAGTTATCGTTGTTGGACCAAACTTAAAAATGTATGAATGTGGTATTCCAAAAGAAATGGCACTTGAATTATTTAAACCACATGTTATTAATGGTCTTGTATCTAAAGAAATTGCATCTAATATAAAAGCCGCTAAAAAAATGATTGAAAATCAAGACGAAAGAGTATGGGATGTTGTAGAAGAACAAATTAAAGAACACCCAGTTATGCTTAACCGTGCACCAACTCTACATAGACTTGGTATTCAAGCATTTGAACCTAAATTAATAGGTGGTAGAGCAATTCGTCTTCACCCACTTGTTTGTGCAGCATTCAACGCAGACTTCGATGGAGACCAAATGGCAGTACACGTACCTATTACAGAAGAAGCTCAAGCAGAAGCTAGAATTCTTATGTTAGGTGCTAATAACATCCTTAAACCATCTGATGGTAAACCAATTGTTACTCCAGGACAAGATATGGTTTTAGGAAACTTCTATATAACTATAGAAAAAGCCGGACTTCCTGGTGAAGGAAGAGTATTTAAAAACGATAATGAAGCATTAATGGCTTATGAAAGAAGAGAAATAACTCTTCATACTCGTATAGCTATTCCAGTAAATAGTTTTAAACATAAACTATTCCCAGATGCTTATAAAGATAAATATTTAGTAACAACTCCAGGTAAACTTTTATTTAATGAAATTTTCCCTGATACATTCCAATATATAAATGATGGAACAAGTGAAAATATTGAAAAAATAACTCCAAGTAAATACTTTATTAATAGAGGAGTAAATATACCTGAAGCAATTAAAGAAATGCCTTTAGTTGAACCATTTGCTAAAGGAGTACTTACTAAAATAATTGCTCAAATATATAAAAGATACCAAACAACTGAAACATCAGTTATGCTTGATAAACTAAAAGATTTAGGATTCAAATATTCTACATTATCTGGTATTTCTATCTCAATTACAGATATACTAGAAACACAAAATAAAAAGGAATTACTAAAAGAAAGTCAAGCTAGAGTTGATATGGTTAATAAACAATTTAAACGTGGTTTAATAACTGAAGAAGAAAGATATAATACAGTAATTAATATTTGGCAAGGTACTAAAGATAAAATATCAAAAGAATTAGACGAAATATTAAAAGCTAATACAGATAATTCAATTTCAATGATGATTCGTTCTAAAGCGCGTGGTGATTTAAGTTCATATACTCAGCTTGCTGGTATGCGTGGATTATTCTCTAAACCAAGTGGTGGACAAGTAGAAATCCCAGTTGTTTCAAGCTTTAGTGAAGGTATAAGTATTTCAGAATTCTTCTTATCAACACACGGTGCTCGTAAAGGTGCAGTTGATACAGCCCTAAAAACAGCAGATGCTGGATATTTAACAAGAAGACTTGTTGATGTAGCACAAGATATCATTGTAAAAGAAGATGACTGTGGAACAGAACAAGGTGTACTTGTAGAAGCATTCATTAATCCTCAAGATGGAACTACTATTGAATCACTTGAAGATCGTATTATAGGTAGATATGCTAATAAAAATATAATTCACCCTGAAACAAAAGAAATAATAGCTGAAAGAAATACATATATTACTGAAGCTATTGCTGAAAAAATTGTTAAAGCAGGAATTACTAAAGTACCTATTAGAACAGTTCTTACTTGTAAAACTCATAATGGAGTTTGCCGTAAATGTTATGGTAGAAACTTAGCAACTGGTCAAATTGTTGAACTTGGAGAAGCTGTAGGTATTATGGCTGCTCAGTCAATTGGTGAACCAGGTACTCAGCTTACAATGCGTAACTTCAATACTGGTGGTGTTGCCGGTGGAGACGATATTACTCAAGGTCTTCCTCGTGTACAAGAACTATTTGAAGCACGTAATCCAAAAGGTAAAGCTACAGTATCAGAAATTACTGGTAAAGTAGTAGATATAGTAGAAGATAATGGTAAACTTATCATTACTGTTAAAAATGAAGCTGAAACTAAAGAACATACTTCTAATTACGGTGCTAAAATAGCCGTAGAAAAAGGTGACGATGTAATCGCAGGTCAAAGACTTACTCATGGTGCAATAAGCCCTAAAGAATTACTTGCAATTACAGATCCAATTACTGTAGAACAATATATTTTACTTGAAATTCAAAAAGTATATCGTTCTCAAGGTGTTGATATTTCAGATAAACACGTTGAAATAATTGCTAAGAGAATGATTTCTAAAATAAAAATAATAAGTAGTGGAGATTCTTATTTCTTACCTGGAACAATGGTAAATATGTTAGATTTTACTGATGTTAACAAAGAACTTATCCTAAATGGTAAGAGACCAGCTACTGGTAGACCAGTACTTCTTGGTATTACTAAAGCATCTCTTGAAACTGATTCATTCTTATCAGCAGCATCATTCCAAGAAACAACTAGAATTTTAACAGATGCAGCTATTCATGGAAAAGTAGATCATTTACAAGGATTAAAAGAAAATGTTATTATTGGTAAATTAATACCAGCAGGTACAGGAAGTAAAGAATATATAAATGCTAAATATGAATTAGAATCAAATTTAGTAGATGAAGAACCACTTGATATTTTAGAAGATGAATTAATGGATTAAAAAAATTGAAAAGCTAGAAAAACTAGCTTTTTTTGTTCACATTTTTTTCATAAATAATACTTAATTTGTTCACATAAAAAAAATAAAATATTTATGAAAGGAGAAAGAAAATGTATATATTAAAAAATGCTTATTTAAATATTATTAGATCTAAAGGAAGAAATCTTCTTATTGGTTTAATAATTACAATTGTAGTAATTAGTGCTTTCATAAGTATTACTATTAGTAAATCTGGAGAGAATTTAGTAGAAAGTTATAAGCAAAATAACCCACTTAAAGTGACACTAAATTTGGATATGATGAATTTTAGAAATGCAGATGAGAACGCTAAAAATGATTTTGAACTTCTAAGTATTGAAGATATTAACAATATTGGAAAGTTAAGTAGTGTAAATGGATATTATTACACTTTAGAGAGCAGTTTAAATAGTGATGATATTGAAAAAATCGATTATGAAGATATGTTTAGTAACAAAAACGATTCATCACAGCCACCTGAAACAGAGTGAAGAAAAGAAATGAATACTGGAGATTTTACAGTAATTGCTTATTCTGATTCTTCATATAATGAAGATTTTATAAAGGGTAATAAAAAAATAGTAGAAGGAGAAATGTTAAGTCCTGATGATACTTCTTATAAAATAGTGATAAGTGAAGAATTAGCAGATGAAAATGATATAAATATAGGAGATAAAATAGAATTTAAAAATACAAACGATGAAAGTATTACATATACTTTAGAAGTTTCAGGTATATATTCTATAGAAAATGAAACTTCAGATAATATGGGATCAAGAATGATGCCAAATTCTACTAATCAAATTTATAGTAATTTAACAGTTCTTAATAAAATTATAGATGATGATGGAACAAGTGAAGATAACTTTAAAGTAATGCAAAATGTTACAGCAGCTTATTATGTTGATTATGAAAATATAGATAAGTTTGAAGAAGAAGTAAAAGATCTTGGAATAAGTGATTATTACAAAGTAATGACTAATGAAGAAGAAGTAACAAGTACACTTAATCCTATAAAAAATATATCTAGTTTTTCAAAAACATTTTTAATTATAACATTTGTTGTTGGAATAACAATTTTAACAATAATAAACTTATTTAATATAAGAGAAAGAAAATACGAAATAGGTGTTTTAAGAGCTATAGGAATGACAAAACTAAAAATTACACTTCAGTTAGTAACTGAGACAGTAATGATTACAATAATTTCTTTAATAGTAGGAATAACCGCTGGCACTTTGTTAGCACAGCCAGTAACAAATTATATGCTTAAAAATGAAATAGAAAATTATGAAATTGAAGCTACAAATATGGAAGAAAATTTTGGTAGTAAAGAATTTGGTATGATGAGAGGCCCTAAAAATAAACCTAATGATATGAATAATAATATAAGTTATGTAGATGAATTAAAAGCAGAGATTGATAGTAATATAATAATAACACTTTCTTTTGCAACAATTGTTTTAACTGCATTAAGTAGTTCAGTAGCAGTTTTATATATAAATAAATATGAACCAAATAAAATACTTCAAAATAGAGAGTAGGTGCTTTTATGAGTATATTAAAAATTAAAAACTTAAATTTTTCTTATAATAATAATAAAAAAGTATTAAATGATATAAATATTGAATTTGAAAAAGGAAAAATATATGGAATATTTGGTAAAAGTGGTGCTGGAAAATCTACATTATTATCACTTTTAGCAGGACTTGAAAAAACGAAAGATGGAGATATTTTATATAATGATATGGATGTAGATAATATTTCTAGAGAAAAATATAGAAGTACTGTAGTTGGTATTATATTTCAAAGTTATAATTTACTTTATAAATACACACCACTTGAGAATGTTATTTTATCTATGAATATAGCAGGAATTAAAAATATAAACAAGAAAGAAAAAGCCTTAGAACTTTTAAATAAAGTACACATAAATGAAGAAAAAGCAAATAGTAAAGTTTTACATTTATCTGGTGGTGAAATGCAAAGAGTAGCAATCGCTCGTGCTCTTTCTACAAGTGCTGAGATTATTTTGGCAGATGAGCCTACAGGTAATCTAGATAAAGCTAATGAAGATGAGATAATAACAATACTAAAAAATTTAGCTCATAAAGAGGATAAATGTGTAATAGTAGTATCACATTCAGAAAACGTTAAAAATATGGTTGATAAAGTATTTTATTTGGAAAATGGAAAAATTTTAGATAATTAAAATTTATATAAATGTAAAAATCTATAAAATAAATAAATCAAAAATAGTTAAAGAAAATATAGATAAAAAAAATCTTCTTTTTTTAGTATGTAAAAATATAAAAATAATCATTTGTAATAAAAAAGATAATATGATAAAGTGCTATCAGGGAGGTGGTACTATATTATGCCCAAATATAAAAGATAAAAAAACATTTAAAGAATATCAAAAAACAAATCCTGATTTTATAATACCGTTAATGTATGATGTAATAGGAAGAAATATATTAAAAAATAATAAAAAGTTATTACTACTTATAATAAATAATGTATTAAATACAAGTTTTAAATTAGAAGATATAACTATAAAAGATGGAAGAGTAAAAAGAGAATGGAAAAAAGAAAAAGGAAGAGAATGTGATATATTAGTAGAAATAGGAAGAAATGTAATAAATATAGAAATAAATAAAAAACATACAAATACTAAAGATAGAAAAAATATGAGTTATGTAGGAAACTTATATAATAATTACTACGATTATGAAATATGCCAAATAAATATAAATGATTATGATATATTTAAAGAAGGAGAAGAAATATACATATCAATGATAAGAGAGATGACAACAGGATTTGAAAGAATAGAAAATTTAAAAATATATGATTTAAATGTTGGAATATTTAAAGAAAGATGTTATACTAATAGTAGAAGATATGACAAAGACTTTATAACTTTAATGAAAATATTTGAAAGTAAATCAAGAAAAGAAATAGAAAAAGAAATAAAGGATAGTATTCTTCTAAGGGAGGTATACAAAATGCAAGATAAACTAAATAGAGAAGATTTTGTATTAGAAAGATTTCCAGATGACTTACTTCATGAATTAGAAAAAAAAGAATTTAAAGAAGAAGGAATTAAAGAAGGGATTAAAGAAGGAATTAAAGAAGGGATTAAAGAAGGAATAGAAAAAAGAAATATTGAAATAATAGAAGTACTATTAAATGATGGAATGAATGAAGAAAAAATATCAAAATTATTAAATGTTGATATAGAAAAAGTAAAACAAGTAAAGAAGAATTTATAGAAAAAATCTTGTTAATTCAAGATTTTTTTCTTGTATCTATTATTTATAAATAGTATAATTAAATAAAAGGAGAGTAAATATGTTAAAAGTAGAAAATGTAACAAAATATTATGGAGACTTTAAAGCAGTAGATAATTTATCATTTACTGTTGAAGAAGGTAAAATATTTGGCCTTTTAGGTGTAAATGGAGCTGGTAAAACTACTACTTTTAGAATGATTATGGGGCTTTTAGAACCTAGTAGTGGTAAAATAACTCTAAATGGAAAACATATTAATTATGATGTAACAGATGATATAGGTTTTCTTACAGAAGAGAGAAGTTTAATGACTAAAATGACTGTTTTAGAACAATGTGAGTTTTATGGTACATTAAAAGGAATGGATAAAAAAGATATTAATAAAAGACTAGATGAACTTTTAGAAAAATTTGGTGTAACTGAATATAAAAACAAAAAAATAAAAGAGCTATCTAAAGGAAATCAACAAAAAATACAATTTATAACAGCGATTTTAAATAATCCTAAACTTTTAATATTAGATGAACCGTTTTCAGGACTTGATCCATTTAATGTTGAACTTTTTAAAAAAGAAATAACTGAGATGAGTGAAAAAGGTAGTATGATAATCTTTTCATCACATAGAATGGAACATGTAGAATTATTTTGTAAGAAACTAGCTGTTATTACAAAAGGAAAAGTAGTATTAGAAGGATATTTAAAAGATATTAAGAAAAATTTTAGAAAGAAAACTATTCTTATAAAAGGTGATATAAAAAAAGCTGATTTACTTAAATTAGATGGTGTATTAGATGTAATTGAAAAGATTGATGAATTCGAAGTAAAAATAAAATCAGATGAATATGTAAATAGTGTTTTTGAATATGTAAAAAATAAAAAAAATATTACTAAATTTGTTGTTGTAGAACCATCACTTAATGAAATATTCATAGAAAAAGTAGGTGAATCATATGAAAAGTAAACTTAATTATTTAATAGGAATTAGTTTAAAAAGAAAAATAAAAACAAAATGGTTTGTAGTAGCAAACGTACTTATTGCTTTAGTAATTATGGCTGCTATTAATTTAGATAGCATCATTACTTTATTTGGCGGAGATTTTAATAAAAAAACAACTATTTATGTAATAGATGAAACAAATAAAAGTTATGAACTATTTAAAAGTAATATAGAAAATGCTACACTTCTAGGTATGGATAAAAAAGATAATTATAAAGTTATTAAATATGATAAAAGCATAGAAGATGCTGAAAAGAAATTAAAAGAGAAAAAAGAAAAAGGAAATATAGTAGTTAACTTTAAAGATGATAAAGAAACAACTATAAAATCTATTATAACTACAAAATCATTTTTAGATAAAACTGATTATACTATATTAAATAGTGCTATTCAAAATACTAAAGTAGCTCTTGCTACTATGGAATCAGGTGTTCCAAATGAAGTATTTGCATCAATTAATAGTAGTGCTAAAATAGAGAGAGTTGTTTTAGATAAAGATAAAAAAAGTGCAGAAGAAAGCATGGATATGATAATGAGTACAATATTTCCAATATTTATTTTACCATTTTTTATGTTAACTTTATTTTTAGTACAAATGATAGGTGCTGAAGTAAATGATGAAAAAACAACAAGAGGAATGGAAATTATAATATCTAATGTTTCTCCTAAAACACATTTTGCATCTAAAGTAGTTGCTGCTAATTTATTTGTATTACTTCAAAGTATATTATTATTTGTATATGGAGTAATAGGATTATTTATAAGAAAATTAATAGGTGGAAATAATATTGCTAATGGAAGTTTTGATGCAGTACTTGATATGGCTAAAGAAGTATTAAAAAGTGGTGTAGGAGAAAAACTTATTTATATAGTACCACTTACATTACTTTTAATGATTTTAACTTTTATAGCTTATTCATTACTTGCAGGTGTACTTGCATCTATGACTACTAATATAGAAGATTTTCAGCAGTTACAAACTCCTATTATTATAATATCTCTAATAGGTTATTATTTAGCTATGATGGCTGGAGTATTTGAAGGCTCTATATTTATTAAAGTAGCAGCTATGATACCATTTATTTCAGCAATTCTTGCTCCATCACTTTTAATGCTTGGACAAATAGGAATAATAGAAATGGTAATAGCTTTAGTTCTTACTATTGTAGTTATTTATTTACTTGTTAAATATGGACTTAAAATATATAAAGCAGGAATACTTAATTATTCTTCTACAGGATTATGGAAAAAAATGTATAAAGCACTTAAAGACTAGAAATAGTCTTTTTGTTTTAAATAAATTGAATTTATATAAAAAAAAGTGTATAATGATGGTATGTCCTCGTAGCTCAGTAGGATAGAGCAATTGCCTCCTAAGCAATAGGTCGTAGGTTCGATTCCTATCGGGGACGCCATTTTTTTGTTAATCAAACTGATTTAGATATTTATAAACTAGATCAGTTTTTATTTTGGTTTAGTTTTTGTAAATGTTAGGAGGTGTAAAAAATGTCAGTTTTTAAAATAGAAAAAAATAATAACTATACTGTTATGTCTAATTATCATTTAAGGGATAAAAATTTATCATATAAAGCAAAAGGATTATTATCATTTATGTTATCTTTGCCAGATAATTGGGATTATAGCCTAAATGGTTTAGTTGCTGTTAGTAAAGAGGGTAGATATGGAATTAGATCTATCTTAAAGGAATTACAAGAATATCATTATTTAGAAATAGAAAAAGTGAGAGGCGAGAAAGGGTATTTTGAATATAATTATTTAATTTATGAAATACCACATTTTATTGAATTAGAAAATGATAAAAAACGTCCAGATACGGAAAATCCACACCTGGATAATCCAGATGTGGAAGAGCCTATACAAATAAATACTAATATAATAAATACTAAAAAACAAATAGATAAAGATGATAAAACGAAATTATCATCTTTTTTTGTTGCTGAAGAACATAATAGACTAACACTTGAATTGATAGTTAGTGGATATATAGATGAGAATGATATACAAATATTTTATTATGATAATTTATTTGATAACTTATTAGAAGAAAATAATTCTTATAAAGATTTAATACAAATTGTTCATTATATTGTTCCTAGAGTAGTTAAACGGGGTTTTAGAGATGAGGATGGCAATATAATAAAAAATAAGTTTGGTTATTTTAAAAATTCTATTATTAGTAACATAAATAAATTAAATCAAACTATGGAGATTTGTGGGAAGATGATGACTTATTTGACAATTTATATGATAGATAAACTACTTTTTTAATATGGCATTCATTGATATTTTATGATTGTAACAGATAGTGTATAGATTTAATGTAGTTATTAAAAATTTTCCATTTTCATATCCACTATATGTTGCTTGGCTAATCATACATTCTGAAGCAATATTTTCTTGTGTTAATCCAAGACTTTGTCTAATCTTTTTTAATTTATTGCCTATTTTTACTCTATCTAGTTTATCTAGTTCTATATACTTATTATCTTTTGATAGCCCTGTTACATAATCAATAGAAAACTTATATAGATTACAAAATTTTACTAATTTAGTTAAAGGTATGGTATCATGACCATTTTCCCAACCAGCAACAGTTTTAAAAGAAACACCAAATATATTACCGAGTTCCTTTTGCGTCATTTTCAATTCTTCTCTGCAAAACTTGAGATTATTATTCATCATTATAAAAATCACCCAATAATATTTTGACATTTATAGTTAAACTATCGGCAAAACTCTGAGTTATTTTATAGAAAGTATGATATAATTGAACGTGTAGTTTAGGTTATATAGAAAAGATGAAGAAAAAGATTTAGATATAATTAATAGAGGAAATAAACAAATAGATGAACTGGAAAGTAGAATATTGGAGTGTAAAAAGAAATTAGGCTTAAAATTATTTAAAAGAAATAAGCATAACTGAAAATAGCAAAAAAAGTTTTTATTTATTGACACAATTGGAAAACAATGGTAGAATATGACACAATTATTTAGATTATATTTTACTTAATTCGTTTTGGAGGAGGGGGATCTTATTTTTAGTCCCCATTTTTTATTATTATAAAAAAACATAGTAATAGGGTATTAATAAATATTAAATTTAAAATTAGAAAATAGATACAACAAATCATAAATCTTAAGTTTTGAGGGAAGGTGCTTTTATTGAAAAAAATAATATATAATAATCAAAATTTGTGTTTAGATTGTAATTATATAAAATATTGTTCTCCAACTACTGTGTTTTTAAAAATAACATCTAAATGTATGT
>CALVXR010000048.1 GCA_944371445.1 uncultured Bacilli bacterium | reverse complement strand
AACGATGACGAACTAATGTTTAGTTTTTGGCTAAACACTTTTTAGCGTGGAATAATTTATTTGGTAAGGGAGAAATTATTTAAAAACTTCCATAAACTTTATCTTGACATATTACCAGATGTCTTTTGATTTGGTATGATAGCATATTATTTTATATTTGTCAAACATACACAAAAAAAGATAGTATATACTATCCTTAAATATAATTATTTGTTTTCTAATAAAGAAAGTGCTACTTTTTCTTTATCTACAAATATTTCTTCTACATAACAATCAACAATATCTCCAACATTTAATACTTCACTTGGATGTTTTATATATTCATTACTAATTTTAGATATATGAACTAATCCATCATTATGTAATCCTATATCTATAAACGCTCCAAAATCAACTACATTTCTAACTGTCCCTTGAAGTTTCATTCCTACTTTTAAATCTTTTATATCTAAAATATCACTTTTTAAAATTGGCTTTGGCATATCATCACGTGGATCTCTATTAGGTTTTTTTAGTGATTTAAAAATATCTTCTACTGTATAAAAGTCACTATTATATTTTAAAGCAGTTTCTTTTACATCTAGACTATCAATTTTTTCTTTTATTTTTTCAGTACCAATATCAAATAAACTTAAACCTAATTCTTCTAATATTTTTTGTGTCAATTCATAACTTTCTGGGTGAATTGAAGTTTCATCTAATTTATTTTTACCTTCTATAATACGTAGAAATCCAACTGATTGTTCATAAATTTTATCACTTAATAACTCTTTTATTTCTTCTCTTGATAAAATTTTTCCTTTTTTATTTCTATAATCTAGAATTTTCTTAATACTTGATTTATTAAGTCCAGATACATATTTAAGTAAACTTGGTGAGGCTGTATTTATATTTACTCCTACATTATTTACAGCTTTGCTTACAACAAAGTCTAATGATTCACTAAGTTTTTTATTTGATACATCATGCTGATAAAGTCCAACTCCAATACTTTCTGGATCTATTTTAACAAGTTCAGATAAAGGATCTTGAAGTCTTCTTCCAATACTAATAGCACTTCTTTTTTCAACAGTTAAGTCAGGAAATTCTTCTATAGCAAGTTTTGATGCTGAATACACACTAGCTCCTGCTTCATTTACTATAATATATTCTACTTTATGATCAGCTTCTTTTATTAGTGATGCGATAAAGCTTTCACTTTCTCTAGATGCTGTACCATTACCGATTGCTATTACATCTATTTTATATTTATTTAAAATATCTAATACTATTTTTTTAGCTTCTTCTTTTTTATTTACAGGTTCATGAGGATAAATAACATCTATGTGTATTTTTTTACCTGTAGGATCTATTACAGCAAGTTTACAACCAGTTCTGAATGCTGGATCAAACCCTAAAACCATTTTATCCTTCATAGGTGGTTGTAATAATAGTTTTTCTAAATTTTTACCAAAATTATCTATTGCTGAATCTTCACCTTTTTCAGTAAGTTCACCTCTAATTTCTCTTTCTATAGAAGGCTCTATCAATCTTTTATAACTATCTTCAATTGAATTTATAATTAAACTAGTAACTATTGACTTTTCATTTTTTATTATTATTTTTTTAATATAATTTATTATTTCATCTTTATTAACATTTATATTTACTGTAATTATTTTTTCTTTTTCAGCTCTATTTATAGCTAAAATTCTATGTGGCTTTATAAATTTTACTCTTTCATTATATTCATAATACATTTCATATACTTTATTTTCATCTACTGCATTTTTTTTCTTTTTAGTTTCAATTACACCATTTTGATAAGTATATTTTCTTATCCATTTTCTTATTTTTGCATTGTCACTTATATTTTCAGCTATAATATATGAAGCACCTTCTAAAGCTTCTTTAGTTGTTTTTATTTTTTCGTTTATATACTTTTTAGCCATTTCTTCTAAAGAACCTACTACTGGAAATTTCATTATTTCAATGCTTAATGGTTCTAATCCATTTTTAATAGCTTCTGTTGCTTTTGTTTTTTTCTTTTCTTTAAATGGTCTATATATATCTTCAACTTCTACTAATTTAGTTGCTTTTAGTATCTCAGTTTCAAGTTCTTTTGTTAAAAGGCCTTTTTCATCAATAAGTCTTATTACATCTTCTTTTCTTTTTTGAAGATTTACATTGTATTCATAAATATTATTAATTTCTCTTATTTGCTCTTCTGTTAAAGAGCCAGTTGCTTCTTTTCTATATCTAGCAATAAATGGTATTGTTGCTCCTTCTTCTAAGAGTTTTAAAGTGGCTTTTACGCCACTTTCTTTTATTTTCATAGAAAAAGAAATTTCTTTAATTATTTCTTCGTTCATATAATTCTCCTAATCTATTCTATTTGCATCAAAAAATTCAATTATATCTGATTTTGATGACACACCAAGTAAACTATCTTTTAACTTACCGTTTTCAAAAACTAAAATCATTGGCTCTGTATATGTATCTTTGGTAAGTTCATCTGCATTCATAAATGTAATAATTTGATTATTTTCTTCTAATGGAACTAAATCTAAAAACTCTATTTTCACATTTCTTTTTCTTAATTCATTTTTCAAAATTAATTCATAATCTTTATTAATATCATTGCCTCTACTAGCTATATAGATTACATGCTTCTCTTTTGAATTTTTTAATTCAATATATTCATTTAAATCTATTTCGTTAAGATAATTTTCAATACTAACAACATTTTCTAATATAAAATTTATGCCAACATATATAATGAAAGCAATTAAAATTGATGTAAGTGTAAGTAAAATAAATTTATGCTTTTTACTCATTTCTTCTTTAAGTAAAACTTCTTTTACATCTTCTCTTTTTACATTCCTTATTTTTCTTGCTGTTTCTTTTATTTTTACACTATGTTTTCCTTTTTCCATTTTATCCCTCCATATTATAAATACATTATATCATACGGCAGACTGCGTCCGCAACCTAACTTGCAAACTTTCTAAAACTAATATATAATAACATTTACAAATTTCAACTGTCAGAAAAAAGGCCGACCTATATAAGTCCTTTTCTTA
>CALVXR010000047.1 GCA_944371445.1 uncultured Bacilli bacterium | reverse complement strand
TATCAAATCTCCTTTCGAATACGATTTAATATTATATATTATGTAAGCAAATTATCAAATTTTATTGATATTTAAAGCAAAAAAAACTAGTTTGCTTACATAACTAAATTGCTTACATTTCATAAATCTTATTATTTTATGTTTGTTTTGAACTAAATGATCTAATTTATTAGGAAGCATTAATGCTTCTTTTTGAGCTATTTCTATTCCTAGTGATAAACCATTATTTATAAATAAGTAATCTTCTAATACTTTTATAGTATAAGAATTAAATATATATTTTTGATGTATTTTTTTTATTATTTCATGATTACAGTTTTGAAAGTATTTAGAAAAATCTATTTTTACTATATATCCATTAGTACCATATTTTAAATAATGAGAATATAGTTTATTTTTAAGTCTTTTTAAAGCCATATGAAATCCTTTACCTTTTATACTAGCTCCATTATCATATATAAAGTGTTTATGGTATATTGGTAGTATTTCATTTGATAATACTTTATGTACTAATCTATCTTTTATATAAGGTGCATCTATAAGTCTTTCTTTACCTCTTTCATTTATTTTAAATTTATATGTTTTACCTACTTTATATGTATTATTTTTTATATTTTTACAGGTAATAGCTATTATAGTAAACATATGTAATTTAAAATATTGCGTAGATTTTTTATAATTAACTCCTTTTGTACATTTATCTGCATAAAACATTACTATATGAAAAGTAAAGGATTTTTCTATACTAGAATATTTATTACTATCTTCTATAAGTTTATTTATTCTTTTTTGTTTTCTTCTTTGATATCTTAGTTCTTTTCTTTCCTTACTTGTCATATAAATCCTTTCTATATTAAGAAAACCACTGTTTTAAGCCAGTGGTATGATTAATGTATAACATATTATGTTTATTTTATTTTGTTACAAAGTTTTGTCCATGTAACCTATCTAAATAAACAAATAATAGGCCATGCAAGAAGCGTCCGAACAAAAACATCATTAATCCACTTCGAGATAGGTATTATCTCAAGGATAAACTGATCCTTTCTTTTCAAAGCAGTTCTAGAAAGTTATATATAAAACATTTCTTTTTCACCTGTTTCTGCTTTATACAGAAATCTGGAGCGACGCCCCTCATATTATTCGCATTGTTGTTGTTCCAATCGCCACTTGAATTCACATTGTAGAAATTGTTACTATTATTAGAATTCGCCGAGCGCAAAAAGTAATAATAAATAGGCTCGCACTAAACAATTATCAGTTTTCCTTATTTCAAAAAAGTTATAAATTAATAAAACAATTTATACCTTTTGAAATCAACATTTCAACAATTTCTCTATCAGTTATATCAGTTCTTTTTATTTTTTCATATTTCTTTTTATCAGCTTCCAAAACACCTTTTAAAAGATCATATTGTCTTTGATAATTAACACCTAAATCTTCTAATTTATTATCTAAATACATTGTTGCTTCACTTTTAGTTAAGTTTTTACCATTTTTTCTAGAAAAACATTTAGATGGATTCATATATAAGATTCTTACCATATCCATAACTCTTTTTTCTAAAGCAGAAAGCATTGTTCTAGACATTATTATAAACCATCTTCTAGTAATATAATCTTCTACTGTTTGGATTTTTATACTAGAAGCCATATTTACAAAATCGGCTTGTAATGTTGATAATTTAACTATGGGTTCTGAATATATTCTAGCCCATCTTGCAGATAACTTAGAAGCTAAATTTATTATTTCTTTTTGAAGTTCAAATGCATTATCTACAAAATCTAAACCACTTGGTCTTCTTTTAAATTTTGGTACTGACATAATTTTTCTCCTTATATAACTAATATTTGAAATTATAATTTAGATGTGCCTGCCCTAAAGGGCAGGTATATCTTTTTTTTCGCTTTCATTCGATGCTGTCCTCATATTTATTCGGAGCAGCATTTCTCGAATGAAATCGTTCGGTTATCCTATTCGGAAAGCTGGAGCGACGCCCCTCATAAGAGTCGCACCGTTGTTGCCCCAATCGCCACCCGAATTCACATAGTAGAAAGTGTCACTATAATTAGAATACGCCGAGCGCAGCCACCAATATTCATTTGAACCTTGATATTGTTTGTTTGTTTCTGAGTAATTATTTGTTGTTACTCCTTTGCTTTTATAATAATCTAATTGTCTTGTTTGATTATCAGAACTATCATAATTTATAAAATTTGATGTTCCTTCCTTTCCCCATACTTCTTTGGTTGCTAATAAATATAATTTATCTGTTGATTTAAAATTATTTGGATTATTTTTTCCATGACTTGATACTACATCTGTTTCTATTATGGCATTTTTTAAGTTTTCTGGTAAACTATTATATATAGTTGTATTTACAAGAGTATACATTTCACTTGCTGGCCAGCCACCTGTATTAGTACCACTTGAATTCATCATTGCTTTTGTTATTATATCTTTAAACTCTACTACAAAGCCACATGCTGTTTGTGAAAAATCAGTTCTATCACATTCTGAAGGTTTTGAAGTGTTTGCTATTCTTACCATATATGTTCCTGCGTATTCTCCAGTAAGAGTTACTTCTTTTTCATCTCCTACTTTATATTTACTTAAATTTCCTGCTTTTACATTGGCTGCTATTGTTTCCCATGAATCAGTTGCAAATGATTCTGGTGGTGTTACTTCTCCTCCACCTGTTCCATCTAATTTACAGTTTTCTTCTGTATAATCTTCTATAGTTACTTTTTCACTATTTGATTCTTTCTTTGCACACCATTTTTTATCTCTATCTGCTAGTGCAAAACTAATACCACCTTTACTATCTATTTTAGCACTCCCATATGCTGGTTCTTCTCCTGATAATTTTAGTCCGCTATTTGGAAATGTGAATTCTTGCTCCTCACTTGTTGTTCCTGTTAATATTCTTTCTGTATAATCGAGTCTTAATCCTTCTAATACTCCATATGCTGTATTTTCAAATGCTTTTTTTCTAGCATTTTCTATTACTCCTATTATTATTGGAGTTGCTATTAGAGCAATGATTGCTAGAATAACGATGACTGCTAAAAGTTCTATTAGTGTAAATCCTTTCTTACTTTTCATAAATATCCTCCTTCATATTCTTAGTACTCAAATAAAATCATATACTGGAACTTATACATTTTTTACTTTCCTACTTTATTTCAATTATACAAAATCATTTTAATTATGTAAATACATATTTATAGACCGTAAAAATTTAACTGTGTAAGTTTGAATATTCTGTTATTTCTACCTTTCTACTATTTTTTTACTGTCTACAAATATTGTAGCATAAATAAATAAATAAATAAATAAATAAATAAGTAATTCTA
>CALVXR010000046.1 GCA_944371445.1 uncultured Bacilli bacterium | reverse complement strand
TATCAAATCTCCTTTCGAATACGATTTAATATTATATATTATGTAAGCAAATTATCAAATTTTATTGATATTTAAAGCAAAAAAAACTAGTTTGCTTACATAACTAAATTGCTTACATTTCATAAATTATGTAAGTGCTTACATAATATATGGATGATTTTGTACTATTACATACAGATAAACAAAAGTTAAAAGAGTGTTATAAAATTATAAATCATAAACTACAGAATGATTATAATTTAACTTTAAATCCAAAAACTCATATTGGTATGCTTAAGAATGGTTTAGATTTCTTGGGGTATAGATTTATTTTAAAAGATGATAAATTATACTTAAAATTAAGGACAATGATTAAAAGAAGATTTAAAAAAAAATTAAAAAGACTTTCTAAATTACAGAAAAACATAGGGAAAGATAGTGATGTTTTAGATTCAGTTCATGCAAGTTATTATGGGCATTTTAAAGAAGGAAATACTTATTATTTATATAAAAAAATAATAAAAAAATATGGTTTAAAAAGTTTCAAGTAAAAATTTTTATTTACCACTATATTTTTTTTCATAAATAAGTTATAATGATATATAAGCGTAATAAAGGAAGTGAAGTATGAAAAAAAATAAACTAAAGAAAAATATATTTACATTTTTTATAATAATATTTGGAATATTTTTTGTTATATGTTTTTTCTTCTTTGTAGCAGAGTTTACAGGATTAAATAAAAAAGAAATAAAAGAAATAATAAAAAAAGAGGAAAAACCAAAAAAAGAAGAATATAAATTATCAATGCTTATGGTAGGAGATGCTTTATATCATACAATGGTTTATAATGATGGAAAACAAAGTGATGGAAGTTATAACTATGATAAGCAATTATCATATTTAAAACCGCTCGTAAGTAAATATGATTTAGCTTACTATAACCAAGAAACCATATTAGGTGGAAAAGAAATAGGATTATCCAGTTATCCAACTTTCAACTCACCTCAAGAAGTAGGAGATGCTTTTATAAAGGCGGGTTTTAATTTAGTTAGTTTAGCTAATAACCATACTTTAGATAAAGGGTCTAAAGGTGTACTTAATTCTGCTATATATTGGCGAGGAAAACAAAAAGATGGTGTAATGACAGCTGGTAGTTATGACTCAATAGATGATAGAAATAGATCACATATTGGTGAAAAAAATGGTATAAAATATGCTTTCTTAGCTTATACTACTACAACTAATGGAATAAAAGCTCCTACTGGTAAAGAATATTATGTTAATGTTTATGATGAAGAAACTGTAGCTGCTGATATTGCTAAAGTAAAAGATAGTGTAGATGTTATTTTTGTATCTATGCACTGGGGAGTAGAATATACTCATACTCCAACAGATGAACAAAGAGAAATAGCGCAGTTTTTAGCAGATCAAGGAGTAGATGTTGTAATAGGATCACATCCACATGTAATACAGCCAATAGAACATATAGGAGATACTGTAGTAATTTATTCATTAGGAAATTTAATCTCATCACAAAGAGAAATAGAAAAAAGAGTAGGTCTTATTTCTACTCTTGAAATAAAAAAAGTAGTAGAAGATGGAAATACAACAGTTACAATTGATAATGTTACTGGTGATTTAGTTTATACATATTATACTAGCAGTTTAAAAAATTTTAAACCAATACCTTTTTATGATTTAGATAATTCTTTACTTCCTAACCATGAAACAATAAAACAAAAATACGAAGCAATAATTAATCAAAATGATTCTTCCATAATAGTAGGAAGTCTATCAGCTTAAAAATCAAAACTCTAATTAGAGTTTTTTTTCACACCTTTTATAGGCATTCATATAATAAATTAGGAGGTACGATTAATGAAATTTACTGATAGTTTTTTTGATAAAGTAGAAAAGAAAACAAATGTTGGAAAGGAAACAATTCTCAATTTAGCTTCTAAACTTCAAAAAGCGGATTTAAAAAATGAAGGAACTTTAAGAGAAGTAATAAGAGAACTTGGTTCTATGACAGGTAAGCCAGTGTCAGAAGAGAAAGAAAATAAAATAATAGAAGCAGTTATAAATGATAAAGTACCAAAAGATATAGATAAAATGATATAAAAGTATTTTTTAATACTTTTTTTTGTAAAACTATGATATTATATAATTGGTGATAATATGAATATTTATAGATATAAAGAATTTTTTATAAATAGAATATATAATTATTTTGGATTAGCAATTGCTACTACACATATTAATAATACTACTAAACAAAGAGTATATTTAATAGGTAAATTAGATAAAACTAGACTTGTAATATATTTATTATTTTGCTTTTTCTTCATATTAATTGGATCAGCTTACGTTACTAATATTCCTTATATAGGAAAATATAGCTTTATAATTGGTATTTTAGTTTTCTTAATCAGTTTTATATTAGTTTTAGTAAAAGTATGCAAACTACATAAAAAATTAATACCAGAAAGTACTAATATAAATATATATGAAAGAGAACTTCCAAGTAAATTAAGACCAGCACATGTAAGATTTTTAATGACAGATGGTTTAGTTGATGAACTGTCATTAGCAGCTACTTTACTAGATTTAGTAGATAGAGATTATTTAAAACTAGAATATCATAATGATACAAAAGAAAAATTAAACATATTTAAAAACAAAGATATTATTATATATAGAACAAATAAACCAATAGATAATTTATTTGAATATGAAAAATATTTAATAGAATGGTTTTTAGGATATAATGATGGAATATCAATAACAAGTGAAAAATTACATAAAAGTTTAATTTTAGACACAACTGATGATATTGAATCTCCTAGTGATAAAATGAATTTCTTTTCAGCTTTAGTTTTGATGTCTTTTCCACTTGAAAAATATTACAATAAAATAAAAAGAGATAAAATTATGAAAAACTATGCAATATTTGTACTTTTAGGATTTGCACCACATCTTTCTTATGTTGGGACCTTTTTAGCATCATATAGTTTAGGTATATTACTTTTTGCTAATCCATCATATACATTTAATAGTGAAGGTGTAAATTTACAAAGTAGTTATAAAAATCTGAAAAAATATTTAAAAGATTTCAGTCAAATAGAAAACAAAAATGCTCAAATGGTAGAACTTTGGAATTACTATTTAACATATTCTATAGTACTTGAAATTAATTCAGTAGCATCAAATGAATTAAAAGATTTTTTTGGGACAGGTATATTTAAAGGATCGCATAATACTAAAAAAAGATATTCAAGTACTAAAGAAGATGCTATAGAATTGCAATTATCTTTAGAAGAATGGATTAAAATCTTTGAAGAAGAAAGACAAAAGGAATTAAATAAATATAATACATTATAAATAAGTTGCTATATAAAAAAATTAGTGATATTATATGGGTAATGTAGGTGATAGTATGTTATGAATTTATAATTATAATATACTATAAATGGTGGGAGTGTAAGTATGAAAAAGAATAAAATTTTAAAAAAAGTAGTTATTTCAATTTTAGTTATCTTTTCTTTGTTTTTAGCTTTAATAGTTTATATAGCAGTTAAACAAATACAAGAAGAAAAAGTTTTAAAACAAGAAATAATTAATTATTCTAACAAAGATTTAGCAACTGACAACTTTTCCATTACAGTAAAAACAAGTGGAGATTGTGCGTATGTAGAAGAAGCAGTTAAAAAATTTTATAAAGAACTATCTGATGATGTAAAAACAATTAATTTATATTTAAATAATGATAAGTTAACTAATATTTTATCATACGAAAATTTAGTGAAAGATAAACCTAATTTTACATTGAGTCATTCTACTGTAAAAATAGCTAGAGATAAAATAAATGAATCTTTTGATAGTATAAAAAGATTAAGTGAAGAAAAAACAATAAAAAATTTAATAGATAAAGATAAATTAGAAGATAGTGATTATTATTATGATCTTTATTTAAGCCTTATGTATACAGAAAAGGATTTAGATGCTTTAAAAAAATTAAGAAAAGAAATGGAAAATCTTTCTAGTAATTTGAATCAATTTTTAGATAAAGTAGATGAAATATTGTATTTTCTTGAAGAAAACAATAGTAAAGTAATATACAGTAATAATATGATTTATTTTGCTACTGATACACAATTAAATCAATATAAACAATTACTAAGTGAATTAGATGTGTTAGGAAATAATCTTACTAGTAAAGAAAAAGATGCTACTGATATTTAAATAATAATTTGTTAGAGAATCTATATAATAGATTTTCTTTTAATATAAGTTAAATAGGAGAATAAATATGAATAGTTATGCACAAGAAATATTAAAACCACTAAAAATTGTTTTTATCTTAGTAATATTTGAAATAATATTTTTTCTACCATTTTTGAGTGCACTTTTTAGTTCGTATAATAAAAATTTATTTGAAATAAAAGTAAATAATGAACTAATGAATTGTTATTATACAGAAAAATATAATAATACTTTTTTGATAAACGCTAGTTCTAGAGGATATAATTCTGTGGAAAATTTAATTAACAAAATAGATTTAAAAGATTTTATTATTTTAGATATTTCTGAATATGAAGTATATTATAAAAGTGGGAGAAGAAAAGAAGATACTAATAATTGGTTAAGAGAGAGTAGTTTAAATTATAAAAAAGTAATTAATAGTGAAATTAATATAGAAATAAAAAGAAAGAATAAGGTTTTATATAAAGGAAAATATATTAAGGATATAAGTAAATATATAAAAGAAAAAGGCAGATATTATATTCATATATATTCTAAAAGAAAAGATAATATATTATCATCTGTAAAAACACATATAAGTTTTAATGTTATTGTTGGAGGTGGTAATTATGAATAAAATAAAATTACATCTTCATAAATATGTGTTTTATTATTTATTACTAATAATAATTACTTTAATAGTAACTTATATTTTATCATGTTTAACTAGAGATACTTTAGATAATTATAAAAATAATACTAATTATAGTAATTATGAAGAATATATTTATAAAGCTTATAAAGATAATCCTAGTTTATTTATATTTGATAAAAATAACGAATCTAAAATAAAAGTAGAAGATTTGTTACAAAAACAAGATAGTGATGGTAATATAACAGGATATATACCAATTACTGCAATCAATTTTACTAAAGAGCAAGACCAGTGTTTAGGATATATAATTGTAAAAAATGTAGATGATGATTTACAAATAGATACGTCACATATTTGTGATATGATAGATTATTAAAATAAACATAATATAAAATTTCTAATAAATATCAATATTTTACAAGATATAAATATTAAAATCTAATTTTAGAAAGGTGAAGTAAAAATGAGTAAAGAATATGAATATAGTTTTAAAGTAAAAGATGTACATAAATTTATTGAATATTGCGTTAGCCATAATTATGAAAAAATAGAGGATTATGAACAAATTAGAACCCTTTATAAAAATGGTGGTAAAATCATGGCTAGAATTACAAAAAATATTTATGAAGATAAAACTGAAGAAGTATTAAATTTTAAAGATGATAATCTTAATAATGATGTGCTAACTGTTTGTAGGGAATCAGAAGATTTAATTATAACTGATGAAAATAAAAACTTTGTAAAATCACTAATTGATATATTAGATTTAAATGACAAAAAAGTATTGGCAAGACATAGAGTAACATTTGAAAATAATAATGTAAAATTTGAAATAGATGAATATACATCTCCAAAAATGAAAGTTGTTGCTATTGAAGGAAATAAAAAACAAGTTGATCGAATTTACAAAGGAATAGAAAATATTATTAATGAAAATAGAGTAGATTAAATATATCATAAATAGTTAATTTTAAAAGTATTTTTGAATACTTTTTTTTTAATCTCATATAGTTAAATAGAAAATATGAAAGTAGGGATAAATTAATGGAAAAAATGGAAATAATTAAAAGCATTACCGAAAGAACAGGTGGTGATATTTATTTTGGTATAGTAGGTGCTGTTAGAACAGGTAAATCAACATTTATAAAAAAAATGATAGAAACTTTAGTTGTTCCTAATATCGAAGACGAATATGAAAGAAAAAGAGCCCTTGATGAAATACCTCAGTCTGCGCAAGGAAAAACTATAATGACAACAGAACCTAAATTTGTACCAAGCACTGCTGCTAAAATAAAAATAGATGGTTTAGAAGCTAGTGTAAAACTAATTGATTGTGTTGGGTATGTTATTCCAAACTGTAAAGGTTATGAAGATGAAAATGGTCCTAGAATGGTTAAAACACCTTGGTATGATGAAGAAATACCTTTTATAGAAGCAGCAGAAATTGGAACTGAGAAAGTAATCAAAGATCATTCTAGTATTGGAATTGTAATGACAACTGATGGTTCTATTGGAGAGCTTAATAGAAGTGATTATGTAGAAGCTGAAACAAGAGTAATAACAGAGCTTAAAGAAATAGGAAAACCATTTATAGTAGTTTTAAATTCATCTCATCCAATGCTTCCAGAAACAGAAAATTTAGCAGACAAATTAAAGTCTGAATACAACGTACCAGTACTTCCTATGAATGTAGAAAATATGGCTGAAAGAGATATGTATAGAATTCTTAAAGAAGCGCTATATGAATTTCCAGTTATGGAAGTAAGTGTTAGTATGCCAGATTGGATAGCAGCTTTAGAACCAAATAATTGGCTTAAAAAAATATATATAGAAAAAATAAGAGAAAGTGTAGTAGAAGTAGATAAACTAAAAGACGTAGATACAATTACTAAACATTTTACTGATTGTGAATACATAAGTAAATCATATTTAAAAGAAGTAAATACATCAACAGGAGAAGTAATAGTGCATTTAGAAGCACCAGATTCTTTATATAAAGAAGTTCTTAAAGATATTATTGGTGTTAATATAGAAAGTAGAGCAGATTTATTAATGCTTATGCAAGAATATAAAGAAGCTAAAACAGAATATGACCAAATAAAAGGTGCTTTAAAAATGGTAAAACAAACAGGATATGGAGTAGCATCACCATCACTTTATGATATGAAATTAGATACACCAGAAATAATTAAACAAGGTGGTAGATACGGTATCAAACTAAAAGCAGTAGCGCCTTCTATACATATGATTAGAGTAGATGTAGAATCAACATTTGAACCAATAATAGGTTCTGAAATACAAAGTAAAGAACTTATTGATTATTTAATGAAAGATTATGATACCAATCCAGACAATATTTGGAAAAGTGAAATATTTGGTAGAAGTTTAGATGTGATAGTAAAAGAAGGAATACAAGCAAAATTATCGCTTTTACCAGAAAATGCAAGATATAAACTTTCTCAAACACTTACTAAATTAGTAAATAAAGGATCTGGTAACTTATTTGCTATAGTTATATAAAATTAATCATCATAGATTAATTTTTTTTGATATAATAAAAAAAGGTGATTAAATGAAAATAAAACAAAATAATTATAAAATAAAAGGTAATGTAAATATAAACATATGTCATATATCTGATATACACTTTAATAAACAATATAATTTAAAAATATTTTACGGATTATATGAATATTTAAAAAATAAAAAAATAGATTATATTTGTATAACAGGAGATACTTTAGATGATGCAAAAATTATAAAAGAAAAAGAAATAAAATATTTAATTAAATTTATAAATAAATTAAGTAAAATAACAAAGGTTATAATAAGTATCGGAAATCATGATGAAAGTATCTATACAAAAAGAAAAGCTGAATATAAAAATACATCTAATTTTTTTAACAAATTAAAATCTGAAAATGTTATTATTTTAAATAATAGTTATTATGAAACTAAAGATTTAATATTTATTGGATATACAAAATCATTTGAATTATATAAAAAAGAATTAACAAAATCAAAAGAGGCATATAGAGAAGTAAATAAATTAATTAAAAATACAAATAAATATCAAATTTTGCTAAGTCATTCATCTGTTGGTATGAAAGATGTAAATGTAGATTTAATTTTATGTGGTCATAATCATAATGGTTTAGTACCTACAAAATTAGAAAAAATATTTAAACATAGAGGAATTATATCTCCATCAAAAAATTTTTTCTCTAAGGATATAAGAGGTTTTTACAATAACAATAATATAATAAATATAAATGGTGGAATAATAAAATTAAGTTATGTATCTGGGTTTTTTAGACATTTCAATAAATTTTTTAAATCACATATTGATTTTATTGAAATTTCCAATAAAAAACATAAATAAAATGTAAAAAATATAGTAAAACTCTTGCATTTACTTATAAAAAATGATATTCTTTAATTGTAAGCAAACTAGCTTACTTAATAGGGAGGTAAACAATATGTCAAAAAGCGATTTAGTAAATTACATGGCTGAAGAAACAGGATTAACAAAAGCAGATGCATCAAGAGCTTTAGAAGCTATGATGAATGGTGTTGTAAAAGGATTAAAAGAAGAAGGAAAAGTAACTTTAACAGGATTTGTTACTTTTGCTACTAAAGAAAGAGCAGCTAGAGAAGGACGTAACCCAAAAACTGGTGAAACTTTAAAAATTGCTGCATGCACTACAGTTTCAATTAAAGCTGGATCAAAATTAAAAGATGCAGTTAACTAAAAGACGAAAGTCTTTTTTTTACTATGAATAAAACAATATTAGAAATAATGGAAAAAGTGCAAGCAGAAGGTTTTGATATATATTTAGTAGGTGGATTTGTTAGAGACTTTTATATGAAGAATGATACTAATGATATAGATATGGCAACAAATGCTAAAATAGAGAGCCTAGAAAAGATTTTTAAAGGTATGGAATACACTACTAACTATAATTGTTTAACATTTAAAAAAGATGGCTTTTTAATACAAATAAGCCCATATAGAAAAGAAGGAAAATATATTAATCATAGATACCCAAGTAAAATAAAATATACAAGAAGTCTAAAAAAAGACAGTAATAGAAGAGATTTTACTTGTAATAGTATATACTTATCTAAAGATTTAAAATATATAGATTTTCATAATGGTATTAAAGATATTGATAATAAAATACTTAAATCAATAGGTAACAGCGCACAAAAATTAAAAGAAGATTCACTTAGAATATTAAGAACAATTAGACTTGCTATGAAACTAGGGTTTAAAATAGATGATGAACTTTCACTAGCAATAAAAAATAATAAAAAATATTTAAAAGAATTATCATATACAAGAAAAAAAGAAGAAATAGAAAAGATGTTTTATATTGATAAAGATAAATTTTACTATTATATAGATTTATATGATTTATATGATGAATTAGATATAAATAAAGATATTGTAAAAACAAGTGATATAGAAGGCTTTTGGTATCAAACAAATTACTATAAATATCCACTAAAAAAAGAAACACTTAGAACTATCAAAAAAATAGAATTATATATAAATAAAGAGCTAACAAAAGATGATTTATTTTACTTAGAATATAATGATATTAAAATATTATCAGAATTAAAAAATCTAAATTATGACTATTTAAAACAAGTTAAAGATAGCATAAAGATAAAAGATATAAATGATATATTTATAGATTATAGTTATTTAAAAAATAAAAAATATAATATAACTAAAATAAAAGAAGATATTTTACATAAAATAATAAATAATGAATTAGATAATAATTATAATGATATTATAAGTTATATAGATAACAATTACTCATAATATAAAATAAAAAACATATTTTATATTAAGGAGTATGTATGAAAAAAATTATAGTAATTTTTATTTTAATGATATTCTCATTAGGCATGTATAAATATAAAGTAAGTCTATCATCATCTAAAATTAAAATAAACGTAAAAGAAGATGAAATTGCACTTTTACTTTTTAAAGAACAAAATAATGAATATTTATATGTTAAAACTAAAAATGAAGATATTTTATTACCATTAATAGTTTATAATGATAATATCCCATATAAAATATTAAATAAACTTGGAATAAGAGAAATAAATATAAATGAATATAAGACAAATGTAGTAAAAAATAATATAATAAAAAATATAGATAATTTTAAAATAAATTTTAGTGAAAATAAAAAAGAAATAAAAAATAATGATTTTAGTTTTTGCATATATGAAAATGGGAATATACCTGATTGTAAATATATTTATTTTCTAAATGAAACGGAAATAGAAAACGAAAGTCTAGAACTTGCGTTATACAGTGATAAAATAGATGAAAAATTTGAAAAAAATCTATTAGAAAAATGGATAGATACATATAAAATTAGTAGTAATGATATTACGATTATAAAACTTAGAAAAAACGATTATAATGTTTTAAAAGTACCAGAATACTATTTTTAGATAGTATTTTTTCTTGACTTTAATAGTATTACTCATTATAATTTACCTAGGTGATTAATATGGTGGAAAAAGTAATTGATATTATAAAAAATGGAAATATTTCTATACCTAGATTACTTATAACTAAGTATAAAAAATTAAATATTACTGAAAAAGAATTAGTAATTTTAATATATTTATTAAATGAAACTAATGTTTTTAATCCTAAAAAAATAAGTTCAGAGCTTGAATTAGAAATTATGGAAGTACTTGAAATTATATCTAATTTAACTAATAAAGATATACTTAAAATAGAAGTAGTAAAAGTTGGAGGTATTAGAGAAGAACATATAAATTTTGAATCACTTTATAATAAACTTGCATTTTTTATTGTAAATGAAGAAGTGAAAGTTAGTGAAAAAACAAATTTATTTGACTTGTTTGAAAAAGAATTTGGAAGAACTTTATCACCTATAGAATATGAAATAATAAAAGGGTGGAGTGAAAGTGATTTTAGTGATGAAATAATTATTTGTGCTTTAAAAGAAGCTGTTTACAATGGTGTATTTAGACTTAATTATATTGACAAAATATTATTTGAATGGAAGAAAAAAGGAATTAAAACTAAAGAAGATGTTGAAAAGAATAATAAAAATTTTCATAAAAACAAAAAAGAATTAAAGGAAGAAGTATTTGAATATGACTGGCTTAATGAAAGCGAATAGAGTTATTAATTATTTAGATGAATTAATTCCTGATGCAAGATGTGAACTAAATTACACAAAAGATTATGAACTTTTGATGGCAGTAATGCTTTCTGCACAAACAACTGATAAAAGAGTTAATATGGTAACTAAAGATTTATTTAGTAAATATCCTAGTTTAGAAGATATAAAAAATGCTGATTTAAAAGATTTGGAAAGTATTATTAGACCTATAGGTACTTATACTAAAAAAGCCAAAAATTTAAAAGAAATTGCCACTAAATTATTAGTAGAACAAAATGGTATTGTTCCAAATGATAGAGTTTTCTTAGAATCACTTAGTGGTGTTGGTAGAAAAACAACAAATGTTGTTTTAGCTAATCTTTTTAATGAACCATTTATTGCAGTAGATACTCATGTATCTAGAGTATCTAAAAGACTAGGGTTTGCCAAAGAAACAGATGATCCTTTAAAAATAGAGATGAAACTTAATAAAAAATTCCCTAAGAATAAATTAAATAGATTACATCATCAATTAGTTTTATTTGGTAGATATTATTGTAAAGCTCAAAACCCATTATGTGAAAATTGTGAATTAAAAGATATTTGTAAATATAAAAAAAATCGGAATTAACCGATTTTTTTAGTTTACAATAACAGTGACTTCTAAGTTATCATATTTTTTATTCTCATAAATAACAGTGTATTTAATAGTATAGTTACCTTTGGTATCAAATGTATGTGGAGATGTTATTTTTGTTCCGTTTAAAGTCATAGTTATATTATTTTCATCAACAAGTTCTTTTTTACCATCCACAGTTACATAAACACTAGGTAATTTAGTAGAAACACCAGCTGTTGCAACTAATGAATTTGCACTTAAACTAAATTTTGGTGTATCTTCTTTTACTGTAATTGTTATTTCTGAACCACTACTTGCGAAATCTTTTTTATTTGCATATGTTGTTTTAATAACATAAGTTACAGATTTAGTACTTGCATCAAGTGTAGTAGAGTAAGTAGTTCCTGTAGTAAATTTGACAAGTGTTAAATTTCCATTTTCTTTTTTATAAATATCATAACCAAGTTCTCCGTAATTGCTAGTATTAGTAGAAGTTAAACCTGCTGCTTTGTTCCATGAAAGATTTACTTTACCATCTTTAAGTGTACCAGTAAGACCAGTTACGTTTTGAAGTTTTAAATATGTAGTAGATACTTCTGTAGGCTCAGTACCTTTTTTAAATAATTCTACAGTTCTTTCAGAATCTGGAGTACCATCACTAGGTAATTTTGCTGGATTTGTACCATATTCTACTGTAACTTCTGAAACACTATCTGGCATTTTAAATTCACCATCATTTGCTGAGAATATACTTTTTGCAACTAATTGGAATAACTTAACGTGATTTCTATCACCATAATGTGTATAATGTTCTTTATAAATTCTATCATATCCATACCAGACAGCTATAGAATATGAAGGATTATACCCTACACACCATAAATCATTAATTGCGTCAGCTGATAAGCCATTAGCTTCTTTAGTTTCGCTTGAAAAATTTGATGTACCTGTTTTTGCAGCATATGTAAGACCATTTACATCAGAATATCTACCTAGTGCAGCTTTAGATGTATCAATTAGAATATCAGTCATCATATATGCAGTAGAATCGCTCATAACTTTTTTCTTAGTTTGATTATTTTCTACAACTTTATCTGATTCACGATATTTAATTTTTCTAACAACGTGTGGTTTTATATAATATCCACCATTAGCAAACGCAGCATAAGCTCCAGCCATAGTAACAGGACTTTCACCAGTATATCCACCAATAGCATGTGCTTCATGAATAATACCGCTTGAGTCAATTTCAGGAGATAATCCTAATCCTGTTACAAATTTTTTAATATTACTATTTTTTACTTGTTGGAAAGCTTTTAAAGCTGGTATATTTCTTGAATCCATAATTGCATGTCTTGAAGACATAAATCCTTTATATTGACTATCATAGTTTTTAATTGGAGTACCATCACTATATTGATATGGTTCATCTACAAATGGTTGATATGTTGACCAGTTATTATATTCCATACCAGGTCCGTAATCATAAAGTGGTTTTGCAGTAGAACCTATTTGTCTTTTTTGAATGTTTTCACCATTCATAGTTGCAAGATTTAATGTTTTAGCACCAGTTTTACGTCCAGTACCAACTGCTACTATTTCGCCAGTTTTTACATCCATTACAGAAATACCAGCTGTTACATCTTCATTTTCCCATGTATAAGTAACACCATTCATAATATCATTAATAGCATCTTGCTTTTCTTTATCAAGAGTTGTATGTATTTCCATTGGAACACTATATATATCTTGACCTGTTAATTCTTTAACTTCTTCAGCAACAGTATTTATGAAACCTTGATATTTTGTATCATCAGAACTTCTTTTGTCTAATACAATTTTATCAACAGTTAATTTTTCTGCTTCCTTTTTTTCTTTCTCAGTTATATAACCATGTCTTTCCATTAAATATAGAACTGTTTTTCTTCTTTTTTCAGCAGCTTCTGGATGGTTATAAGGGTCAAGTGCTACCGGAGCATTAAACAATCCTGCAATAAGTGCTGATTCTGCTACATTAAGTTCACTTGCATGCTTATCAAAATATGTAAGTGAAGCTTGTTCTACACCGTAAGCACCACCACCTAAATAGTTTGAGTTTGCATAAAATTCCATAATTTCTTCTTTGCTATATTTTTTTTCTACTTGGAAAATAGACATATAAATATCCGTAAATTTACGCATTATACCAGGAAGTCCTGTATCTACTCTAGAAGTAAAATGATTTTTTACAACTTGCATTGTAAGTGTAGAAGCACCACCAGCATCAGATTGTCCCATTAACTGTTTTACTGATGCAACCACAAATCTAGGAAGATCGAATCCATTATGTTTAAAAAATCTTGCATCTTCAGTAGCAACGATTGCATTTACTAAATTTTCACTCATTTGATCATACTTTATTATTTCTCTTTTTTCAGAACCGATTTTTGCGTATACTGAATCATCATTAGCATATAAAATAGAAGCTTCTTTATGATATAGTTGATCTGGATCAAACTTTGGAGCTTTAACAGCTATATAAATCATAAAGATAATACCAAGAGCAAATAATACAATGAAAGCAATTAATAAGCCCAATAATATTTTTTTGCCAATTTTCTTTTTTCCTTTTTTCTTTTCTTTTTTTGGTTTACTCATAAGCTCACCCTTTCTATTCTTTTTTTTATTCAGATTTCTTTTTATAATTGGTGGAATAAACCATAAAATATCTAGAAAACCAACAATTAATAACGATTTTACAAAACCAATTATAAAACTACCTATGATAAGTATAATAAGACTTATTATACCTACTAAAATATTAGTACTATTGTTAAACATAAATTTTTTAAACTCTTTTTTCATTATTACCTCCAAAATAAATTTTATCGATAACTTTTAAATAATCTAATCTAGGATTAAATGTATTTTTTAAAAGAAATCCTTTTTCTTTGAAATAAGAATATGGTATAGATTTTTTAGTATTGTTATCTAAGTAATTAAATAAATCATAAGCTATTAATACAAAGGTTTCATCAAGTTTACTAAATCTTACTATAATAAAAGCAATTCCATTATGTTTCTCAATTTGTCTTAAATGATTTAACTGATGAATATGTATATTAGCAAGTGGAAAATTTTTACACCTAGTTTCTTTAGCTTCAAAATCTATATATCTTCCTTTATAAATACCATTATAATCAGTAGTAGATGGTGTTTTAAAATAAGCTTCTTTTATAACCGCTTCCAGTCTAGATGGATAATCTACTTTGGTAATTGTAATAGGCGTTGGTTTTTTATGTATAATAGCAATGTCGTTTAATCTATAAAATTCATTTGATAAGTTGATATCTTCTTCGAGTGCCATACCTCTATTACCATAATTTATCATTTTAATATTAGTTTTCTTAATTCCATTAGGATGCATCATATCACCACCACTATAATTATACTATAGTTTTATTAAAATTTCTACTTTAAAAAAACTAAATGAAAAAAATGTCACAATTTAATAAAAATAAATAAAATATTGCTAGTTTTGTCGAATTTAAAGAAATAAAAAAATAATAGTGATACTATATATTTGGTGATAAAATGAATAATAAAACAGACCTTATTTTTAAAGAGATAATTGAAAATTTTGATTATTTAAAAAGAAATTACATTATATCAAAAATTAGTAAAAAATAGAATTTTTAAACTTTACAAATTTATTGACAAATTCTTTTTTTTTTGAGAAAATATAATCATATAAGGAGGCGGTGAAAATGTATCAAGATAGAATAATATTAACAGCAAAAGATGTACTTGAAAAAGAATTTAAAGTGGATACTAGAGGTTATAGGCCACAAGAGGTTGACAAATTTCTAGATATAGTTATAAAAGATATAGAAGAGTATAATCTAATTATTAAAGAGCTTAATGCTGAAAAAAGAGAACTTATTGAAGATAATATGAAATTAAAACAAGAAGTTCGTCGCCTTCGTACTAAATTAGATGCTATTAAAGATTATCCTAGAGAAGAAGTGCATAATGCAGATCTTTTAAGAAGACTTTCTAATTTGGAAAAAATAATATATGGTAAAGATGAATAATATTTTGACAAACGCTGCATTCATAGTAATGTAGAGGAAAGTCCATGCTCGCATAATCTGAGATGATTATAGTGTTTGTGTATAGGGAAAAAATAACCTATAGTAGCTTTTAGCTAACGGCACAGAAATAACCTAAACTATATGCATGGTTAAAGTATGTATAAAGTGCCATAGTGACGATGCTTTTTAGAAATGAAAAGAGTGGAACGTGGTAAACCCCGCAAGCGAGAAACCCAAATTTGGTAGGGGAACCTAAGAAAGAGAAATGAATCTATTCTAAGGACCGGAAACGGTAGATAAATGTTTGTCGCCTAGTAATAGGAACAGAACATGGCTTATAAAATATTATTTTTTTATTATAACCAGGAAGTGGTGAAATTTTGAAAGAAGTAGGAGAAATATTTAAAGAAGCAAGAGAAAATATGGAAATTTCTATAGAAGAAGCTTCTGAAGATTTAAAAGTTGATACTAGTGATTTGATAAACATAGAAGATGGTAATATAAAAGCTTTTGACAATGTTGTAAATCTAAAATATTTAATAAGAGATTATTCTAAATATTTAGGACTTGATACTGATAAAATGCTTGATGAATATCATGAATATCTATTTGATTGTACATCAAAGATTTCTTTAGAAGATATAAAAGAAGCAAGAAGAAGAATTGCTAAAAGTGAAGAAAAAAAGATAAAATCACCATATACTAATATTAAAAGTGAAAACAAAATAAAAAAAATAATATTAATAATTTTAATATTGATAATTTTAATAATTGGTATATTTTATGCAGTAAAAATAATAAAAAATATTCAAGATAATAATGATAAAAATGTATCAGATATAATAAGATAGGAGAATAATTATGAAAATGAATTTACCTAATAAATTAACAATTGTTAGAATGATACTTGCTATAGTAATAATAATATTACTTGTATTTCCTTTTGATGCAATTGGTTTAGAAATACCAAAGCTATTTGTAAATGAAACATTAGTTATTGATATAAAATATATTATATCTGGAGTTTTATTTATATTAGCATCCGTAACAGACTTTTTAGATGGTTATATTGCTCGTAAATATAATTTGGTAACTGATTTTGGAAAAATGATGGATGCTATTGCTGATAAAGTTTTAGTTAATTCAGTACTTATTATTTTAGCTGCTTCAGGTTTTATTCATCCAATAATTGCAGTTATTGTAGTTGTTAGGGATACTGTAGTAAACTCTATAAAAATGGTTGCTTCAAGTAAAGGAAAGGTAGTAGCAGCTATTAAAAGTGGTAAAATTAAAACAGCTTCTTTAATGGTAGGTATAGTTCTTACATTATTCTATAATTTACCATTTGAACTTTTAAATTTTAAAGTTTCAGACTTTTTACTTGTAATAGCAGCAGTATTATCTTTGGTATCTGCATGTCAGTATTATGTGCAAAATAAACATCTTATTTTCGAATAAGGTGTTTTTCTATAGTAAAAAAAGTAAATATATGATAAAATTATTACAGTAAAATAGAATAGAACATCTGGTAAAAGTCAATATGTAAATTTTTAAAAATTGGCAGATATTTTGAATAGTTTGCTGCCTTATCAAATAAATTATTCCACGC
>CALVXR010000045.1 GCA_944371445.1 uncultured Bacilli bacterium | reverse complement strand
AACGATGACGAACTAATGTTTAGTTTTTGGCTAAACACTTTTTAGCGTGGAATAATTTATTTGGTAAGGGAGAAATTATTTAAAAACTTCCATAAACTTTATCTTGACATATTACCAGATGTCTTTTTTTAATTTTATTATTTCCATAGCTATTTCTGCTTTTTTACTTGGAAGACTTTCTTCTTTCATTTTATTTTGTAGTCTTTCTATTTCATAATTTATATTGTATTCATTTATAACTTTTACATAATCTTCTAATTCATCCATAGAAGGTTTTTCTTTTAGATTTATTTCTAATATACTAGATAATGATTCATTAAGTTCTTTTTTATCTATTATTTTAGTAAATAAATCTGCTACATTTACATTACCATTTTTCTCATATAATTCTATTATTTCAAGTGCTAGACTTCTATATATATTATTTGGAAAAAATGGTTTTTTTCTTATATATATTTTTAAAGCATCTTTACTATTTATCATATAATATAATAAATATTTTTGAGCTTTTATATATTTATCTTCTATAACTTTTTTTGCTTTTTGTTCTTTTTTCTCTGGTTTTATATTTTTTTTAGTTTTTATTTCATCTGTTAATATATTTATATCTATATGCGTTTCTTCTACTAGTTTATTTATTGTAAGCTGTTCTAGTATAGGATCTTCTATTTTAAGTATTTCTTCTATCATACTATGTAAATAATTAGATGTACTTTCTGCATCTTTTAAATTAGTATCTTTTTTTAAATACTTAAGTTTAAAATCCATTACTGATATTGGATTATTTATTTTTTCTTCAAATAAATCTTTTCCATTTTTTATTATATATTCATCTGGATCTAATTTATTTTCAAGTCTTACTATTTTAGGAGTAACACCTATTTCTAAAAGTTCATTTGAGCATGAATAAGTAGCTTTTTCACCTGCATCATCTCCATCAAAGCAAAGAATAATTTCTTTGGCAAGTCTTTTAAGAAGGTTAGCTTGCTTTTTAGTAACAGCAGTTCCCATCATAGCAACTACATTGTATATTCCAACAGTATAGCACCTAATAACATCCATGAAGCCTTCTACAACTATTACATATCCTTTTTTTCTTGCTTCTATTTTTGCTCTATGGTAATTATAAATAAGTTCTCCTTTTTTAAATATTTCCGTCTCACTAGTATTTATATATTTTGATTCGTCATAACTATCATATATTCTACCACTAAAACCTACTACCTTTCCTTCTAAATCGTATAGAGGAAACATAATTCTATTATAATATTTATCTTTATAATCAAGTCCGTTTTTAATAAGTAGTGAACTTTTATCTAAATCTTTATTATCATAGTTTTTATTTTTTAGAAGGCTTGATAACATTTTATTATTTTTAAGTGCTAGTCCAATTTCAAATTCTTTTATAATATTTTCATCGATATTTCTATTTTTAAGATATTCTTTTGCTTTTTTACCTTCACTTGTATTTATATTATTTTGATAAAATTTAGATGCTAAAGAATATATTTCATAAAGTTTTTCGTTTTTATTTAGTTTTTTATAATTTGTTTTAGCATTTATTTCTATACCACATTTATCTCCAAGTAGTTTAACTGCATCTATAAAATTTATATTTTCATAATCCATTACAAATTTAAATACATTTCCAGCAGCTCCACAAGAGAAACATTTGAATACTTGTTTTTCAGGACTTACACTCATACTTGGATGATTATCATCATGAAATGGACAAACACCAAAATAATTTTTACCTCTTGGTACTAAAGGTATGTATGAAGATATTATCTCTACAATATCTGTTTTATTTCTTATTTCATTTATTATATTATCTTGTAGTTTATCCATAATATCATACTCCCTAATATTAATATACGACAAAAAAACATAATTTCCTTTTTTTTGTATAATTTTTTTTATTTTTTATATATTAAATATAGGAGGATTATTATGAAAGATAAAAAATATATTTTTTTTTCTAGTTTATTTATCTTTTTACTTTGTTTCCCATTTCATTTTCTATATGACTTAATTCCTAACCCTATATTTGCAATAATATTTCCAGTAAATGAAAGTATATGGGAACATATGAAACTTATATTTACTAGTAATCTTGTATTTCAAATAATTATATATTTTATAGCAATTTATAAACAAAAACAAGTAAAAATATCTTTTTTTTACTGTTTTATTAAATCTATATTAGAAATTATTGTTTACTTGATAATCTTTTTACCTTTTTATTATAGTTTTGGTGAAAAAATGTGGTTTTCTATTTTACTTTTATATTTAGTTATTTTATTTGGTCAATATATAGAAGACATAGTAAACTTAAAATGTCCACTTAATAAATATGGTAAAATAGGTATCATTTTATTTATAATAGGTTATATTATATTTGGAATACTTACTTATAAACCAATACATATACATTTGTTTTTTGATACTATTAAAGAAAAGTATGGTATAAATGATTATTTAATTAAATAAAACCTGATAGATTATTATCAGGTTTTAATATACTATTTTAAATATTTATCTTCGTATTTATATTGAAAAAGAATTCTATCATCATTTTGTATTTCTATTTTACTTGAATATTTATTTTTTACTTCTTCCTCTGATATAGGTGAAGAATATAGAATTGAATCAGTAATTGTTGCATTAGCAAACTCTTGAGCTCCTACTACATTACAATTTGTTCCAATACAAAATGGAACATCACTAGCTTTTACATTATCTTGTGAAGCTATAGTTTTCACTAAATTTCCATCTATATATAATTTTAAATTATTATTATCATAAACACCAACCATTGTATAATATCTTCCAATTTCTATTGTATTACTATTATCCATAGCCGCATAATAATTTTTAATTGATTCAGAATACAAATAGAACCCTGGCACTTGTGTTTTATTTACAATAATTCCACCACCAGCAGTCTGCCAATTACCAATAATTGCTTGATTAATCGACGATGTAACATTAATTTTAAATCTACTTACAACTGTTATACCATTAGTAAAATTGTAATTAGCATATCCAGCATCAATATAAGTATCCTTACCATTAAAGATTGCTTCTCCATTTGAAAACTCAATAGGGCCATTAATTTTACCATTATTATTTTTATTTGATAAATCAATGACTTCAGTATATTTTTTTACTTCTATCACACAATTACTCTCTTCATAATCTTCTATAGTTACTTTTTCACTTGTAGTATCTTTTTTTGCACACCATTTCTTATCTTTATCTGCTAGTACAAAACTAATATTACCTTTTCCATCTATTTTTGCTTCTCCATATGCTGGTTCTTCTCCTGATAGTTTTAGACCGCTATTTGGAAATGTAAATTCTTGCTCCTCACTTGTTGTTCCTGATAATATTCTTTCTGTATAATTTAGCCTTAATCCTTCTAGTACTCCATATGCTGTATTTTCAAAGGCTTTCTTTCTTGCATTTTCTATTACATTTATTATTGCTGGTGTTGCTATAAGTGCTATAACTGCTAATATTACTATTACTGCTAATAATTCAATTAAAGTAAATCCCTTTTTCTTTTTCATAAATTACATCTCCTTTTTATACTTTATGCCGATAAAAAAATATATTAGAACTTACATACTTTTTTACTCTTCTACTTTGACCGTAAAAATTTAACTGTGTAAGTTTGAATATTCTGTTATTTCTACCTTTCTACTATTTTTTTACTGTCTACAAATATTGTAGCATAAATAAATAAATAAATAAATAAATAAATAAGTAATTCTA
>CALVXR010000044.1 GCA_944371445.1 uncultured Bacilli bacterium | reverse complement strand
TTTATTAAGAAAAGGACTTATATAGGTCGGCCTTTTTTCTGACAGTTGAAATTTGTAAATGTTATTATATATTAGTTTTAGAAAGTTTGCAAGTTAGGTTGCGGACGCAGTCTGCCGTATGCTATAACTATATTATAAAGGAAGTGTCTTATGAAAAAATATTTACAAAATTATATTAAAGAAACTGAAAATTTATTAAAAAAAGAATTATTTATAACAGATGATATGATAAATAAGCATTTGGAAAAAATTAAGTTTTTTCAACATGAAAGATTAGTTCATTTAATAGTAACTATGTTTTATGCTTTATTTACAATAGTATTTATTATTTTAAGTTTTACTATTCCATTATTCTTTTTAGTAGATATAATTATGATTACTGTATTAGTATTCTATGTACTACATTACTTTTTCTTAGAGAATAATGTAGAGTATTTATATGTATTATATGATAAAATGCTTAAGAAAAGAAAAAAGTTAAATATTTTAAATATATTTACAAAAAAATAAGAGACAATCTCTTATTTTAATTTGTATTCTTTCTTTAAACTTCTTTCTATATCTCTTTTTTTAATAGTTTCTCTTTTATCATAATTTTTCTTACCCTTAGCTATAGCAAGTAATATTTTAGCTTTATTACCTTTAAAATATAATTTAACAGGTACTAATGTAAGTCCATCTAACTCTAATTTAGAGTTTATTTTTTTTATTTCTTTTTTATGAAGTAATAATTTTCTAGTTCTTGTTTCATCATGATTAAATCTATTTCCTTCTTCATATCTACTTATATGCATGTTAAGTAAGAATATTTCTCCATTTTTACATATAGCGTAACTATCTTTTAAATTAGCGCTTCCATTTCTAATTGATTTTATTTCTGTTCCAGTAAGTACTATACCTGCTTCATATTCTTCTATTAATTCATAATCATATCTTGCTTTTCTATTTAATATTTCCATATAACCACCAATTATAATTCTATTTTAACATCTTGTTTTTTGCTCTCTTCTACTTCAAAAAAGTCTCTTTTATGTATTCCTTGCATATTAGCGATAATATTGCATGGAAAACTGACTATCATTTGGTTTAATATAGATACATTTGAATTATACATTCTTCTTGCTGCTTGTAATTCTTCTTCTACTTCTAAAATTGCTTCTTGTAAAACTTTATAATTTTCACTTGCTTTTAATTCAGGATATGATTCTGCTACAACATTTATTTTTTCTATATTATGATTCATTTTTTCATTTTCTAATGTTTTTTCTTTAGTACTCATTCCTTTTCTTAAATTAACAATTTCAAATAAAGTACTATTTTCATTCTTTACATAACTTTTAACAGTATCCATCATTTTTATTAAAATATCATACCTATTTTGCAATGCAATATCTATACTAGATGCTGCTTCTTCTATTTTTACAATATTTCTATTTAAATTATTTATAATACTAATTATTGTAATTACTACTACTAATATTATTATTAAAATTATATATTCCATATTTTACTCCTTTTTTAAATATCTAAATTTTCTATAAAATTTTTTATATTGTTCATTTCATTTATTATTTTTTCTTCTATATATTTTTTCTCTATTTTGTCATCATCGAATTCAAATATATCTTTATGATTATTAATTCCTATATGTAATTTATTATCTATAAAACATAATAATAATTCGCATTCAAATTTACTTTTTAATTGCTTTATTTTTAACATCATATCAGGGGTTAAAACTTTAAACGCATCTAAAGTAGATTGTGCATAAACATTAAATTTACTATTGAATTCAATATCTTCAAGCTCTACTTTATTATAGTTTGGACTATTAAAAATACTATCCATTGCTGTATTAAAGAAAATTTTATCACATATTTGAACATTACTTACTTTTCTATCTTTTAAATCAATTATGAACCATTGTCCTTTAAATAAAGTTTCTATTTCTTCTATATTTTCTCGCATTTTTTTATTATAAATCCAAACTTCTGAAAATACAAAATCATAATTATTAAAATTACCTTTTATCAAATCCCTAGAATGGAAATTTGTTCCCATATTAATCATATTTGTAGCATCTATTTCTTTTTTTTCAATTCCTTCCCAAGGATTATATTCTATGGTTTTAAAATTTTCTTTTAAAACCTTGTTAACTATTTTTTCTTTATATATTAATCCTGTTTTAACCGAATAGAAAAGTCCTAATTTAAATCCATAACTTGCTATACAAGAAAATACAATAATTAATATTACTATAACTAAATCAGGATTCATATTTCTTATAATAGCATATATACTTATTACAGTAAATAAAGTAATTACTAGTAATATAAATGACTTTCTTTGTTTTTGATATTCATTTTTTATTTTTTCTATTTCTTTATAAGAATCTTTATTCTTCATTCTTTTTCTCCACTATTTCAAAATCAATAGTTTTTGCTTCTTTATTAGCATTTATTACTCTAACTCTAACTTTATCACCAAGTCTATATCCTCTTTTATTTTTATTACCAATTAAAGCATATCTTGCTTCATCTAAAGTATAATGATCATCTTTTAAATCTTGTACTCTAACTAATCCTTCTATTAAGTTAGGAAGTTCTACAAATAAACCAAATCCCATAACTGAACTTATGATACCATCATATTCTTCACCTATATGTTTCATCATATATTCAGCCATTTTCATATCATTTACTTCTCTTTCACACTCAATAGAAGTTCTTTCTTTATCTGATGAATGTTCTGCAACATATATTAATTTATTATCCCAATAATTTATTGTATCTCTATCCATTTTGTTTTGAAATAAATATGTTCTAAGAAGTCTATGTACTGTTGTATCTGGATATCTTCTTATTGGTGATGTAAAGTGAGTATAACATTTACTTGCAAGTCCAAAGTGCCCTATATTTTGTTTATCATATATAGCTTTTTGCATACTTCTAAGTAAAAGCGATGATAAAATATGGAATTCTTTTTTTCCTTTTAATTCTTCTAGAATTGCTTGCATTGTTTTAGGTGTAATGTCTTTTATTTTTACATTTACATTATAACCAAGTACTTTAACAAAGTTCATAAATGTATTTATTTTTTCTTCATTTGGAGTACCGTGAACACGATATATGAAAGGAAGTTCCATAAAATAGATATGAGTTGCGACTGTTTCATTAGCTGCAATCATAAAATCTTCTATTAATTTTTCACCAGTTCCTCTTTCACGTACTTTTACATCAATTGCTTCTCCGTTTTCATCTACTATGATTTTTGGTTCATCTATATCAAAATCAATATATCCTCTATTTTCTTTATTTTTTCTAAGTATTTTAGCAAGTTCTTCCATAAGATGTAAATGATCTACATATGGTTCATATCCTTCTTCTACAATATTTTTTTCTAAAATATTGTTTACTGCAGTATATGTCATTTTCTTTTTTGATCTAATTACACTTTCGAATATATCATAATCTTTAACATTACCTTTATTATCAATTTGCATTACACATGACATAGCAAGTCTATCTTCTTCTGGATTTAAAGAACATATTCCATTAGATAATTTATGTGGAATCATTGGTATTACTCTATCAGCTAAATAAACTGATGTTCCTCTATCCATAGCTTCTTCATCAAGTGCAGTTCCTTCTTTTACATAATAACTAACATCTGCTATATGAACACCTAATTCATATAAATCATCACTTAATTTCTTAATAGAAATTGCATCATCTATATCTTTAGTATCTGCACCATCTATTGTAAATATTACTTCTTCTCTTAAATCTTTCCTTCCAACCATTTCTTCTTCACTTACAAATGTAGGAATATCATCTAGTTCTTTTTTTACTTCATCTGAAAATACATCATTTATACCTAATTTATTTACTATAGATAAAATATCCACACCAGGATCATTTTTATGTCCTAATATTTTTATAACTTGTCCTTTATAATTGTTTCCTTTTAATTTTTTTCCTATTTTAACAAGTACTTTATGACCTTCTACTGCACCTAATGTAAACTCTTTATCAATTTCAATATTTATTTTTATTTTTTCATCATCTAACTTTATGCGCGCTATTTTGTTTTGATCGTAGTAAAATTCTCCTACCATTTGTTTAAATTTACGAGCCATTATTTTAACAACTCTACCTTCTAAATCATAACCTTTTTTAGATATTATTTCTACTACTACATCATCACCATGGATAGCTCCATTCATATTAGATGATGACACATACACATCTTCATCACCTTCTATATCAACAAAACCAAATCCTTTTTTATTAGCTAGCATTTTTCCTATTTTCAAATGACTATTATTAAAAAGCATATACTTATCAGTTTTAGTATGATATATTTTTAAATTGTCTTCTAAGTTATTAAGTTCTTTCATTAGATTAGTTAAATCTTGTACTGATTTTAAACCTAGTCTTTCAAATATTTCATTTACACCATATGCTCTATTTTCTTGTTTCAATAAATTTATTATTTGTTCTTCCATATAGCCACCTCTATCCTATTAATATTATAAAGTAAAATTAAAATAAAATCAAAAAAATATAAAAAAGAAGCATTTTTTTTACTTCTCTTATGTAAAGTTATTTATAAATTAATAATGAAATTAAAATAAATAATGTTTCAAAAAAGAATGATAAGAATGCCAGTAAAAATGCATTTGCATACCCTAATTTACTTTGATTATCTTCGGTATCATAAACATTTATTCCATTAAGAGTACCAAGTTTCTTTTGTGTTGCTTTATTACTTTGACTATTATTTATATCTGAATCATTATCTTTTGTTTTAACAAGTTCTTCTCGCATTTCTTTTAATTCTTGCAAAAAACGTTTATAATCTTTTTGTACTTCTTTTTCCATAATAATCCTCTATTTCTTTATCATATATATTTATTATACCATTTATAGAAAATTTGCTTTCAAGAAAATATATAAATGAAAATAATATACTTCCTAAAAGAGCAACTATCATATCTATCATTGTATCATTCACGCCAGTATCTATTACATGCTGTGCATCTTTTTTAAAAATACTGTCACTTACAAACTCAAAGATTTCCCATGAAATAGCAATTAAACTTGTTACACCAACAATAAATAAAACTAATATTACTTTGTTATTATTTTTAGAACTTATTTTATATATATAATATGCCGCAAATGAAATTAGAATTCCTGATGAAAAATGAGCTACTGTATCATACCATGAAATTTTGTTGTATAATCCAACTATACTTCCAAAAAAATATGCAAATAAGATAAATATCATATAAAGAGTTATTAAGAAATTAGGTATTTTTATATTTCCATACTTTTCTAAAAGAAATGGAAATAATGATACTGGTATTATTGAAATAACAATTAATATATTATAAATATCCATTTCTTTTATTGGGTTTATTATATAAATTAATGCAATTATTATAACAAATAGTAGCAATACTTTATTAAATTTAGATATTTTCATCATATTCTATTTTATCCATTTCTACATTATTAACACTTTCAAATCTCTTAGTTATTTTTTCAGTAGTTGTATGAATATCTTTAACATCTTTGCTTACAGCATCAATACTTCTAGAAAGTTTATCCCATCTTTCTTTATATCTTTTAAATTCTGTTGAAAGAAGTGAAAGTTCTTTGTGTATAATACTTGCGTACTTATCTCTTTCTATGTTTTTCATAATTACTTCTATAGTAGTAAGTGTACTAGTTAGAGTTGTTGGAGATGTTATCCAAACTCTTTTTTTATAAGCATACTCTATTATATCTGTATGATAAGCAGAAACTTCTGCAAAAATAGCTTCTGCTGGTAAAAAAAGTATTGCTTGATCTGATGTTGTTCCTTCTATAATATATTTACTAGCAATAGCATCTATATGTTTTTTCATATCATTTCTAAATGCTTTTTCAGCATTTTTTCTAATATCTACAGAATGTTCTCTATCTACCATTATTCTATAATTTTCTAATGGAAATTTAGAATCTATTCCGATAAGTCCTAATGGTTTTGGAGCAAATAATGCACAGTCAACAATTGTACCATTTGAAAGTGGATATTGCATTTTATAAATTTTATCATTTTTTTCACCAAATATATTTTCCAAAATATTTCTTAAATTTACTTCTCCAAAAATTCCTCTTGTTTTTTTATCAGTCAAAACACTTTGAAGTGAAACTATATCTGTTGATAATGAATCAATTTTCTTTTGGGCTTCATCTATTTTTGTAAGCCTTTCTAAGACAGATGTAAATGTTTTATTAGTTTTTTCAAAATTTTCATCAAGTCTTTGATTTACTCTATCATTAATTTGCAATAATCTAATCTCAACTTTCTCATTTAAATTATTGAAATCTTCATTTAAATTTTTATTTATGTCATTCTTAAATTCGCCTAATTCCTTTACTATACTAACTTCTAGTTTTCCTAATCTTTCACTTATATCATTATTATCCTTTCCTTTGAAAATTAAAATTAATACAGCAATAAAAATTCCTATTAATAATGCAAGTAAAATATATTCCATTAATTTTCACTTTCCTTTACTACTGACTGCTCTTCTGTATCGTTTTCATCTTCTGGATTACTAGAGGGTGTAGGATTTACTGATGGAGTACTAGAAGGCGTAGGACTTACTGTTGGTTCAATAGTTGGTGTGTTAGTTGGAGATGGAGTACTTGTTGGATAATCTATATTAACATATTCACAATGTTCATCATCAAGCATTATACATTTGGTACAATTTAAAACCTTATCTTCTGTAGTAATTATTGGTAAAACCATTTCTACTATACTAACTACTAAAAAGACTAGAGCGGCAGATAAAAGTCTATATCCAAATGATTTTTTTGCTTTGTCCATTTCTTTATCTGGTTTTCCTAAAACAACTTTTCCAAAATCAAGCATTCCCATTATTATAAAAATAATTGGCACTCCTATTTTTATAAAACTAACACCAGTTCTTATTACAGACACAATTTTATACGGTATATAAATTTCATCAGTACAAGTAACATATGATTCATTTGTAGCATCATTTTTATCTATATTTGTAACTATTCTATAACTTGTTAAAAGATTTAAATTATTAAACTTTATTTCTTTTGCACTTATGCTAATGGGGATTAACATAAATAGAATAAAAAATAACATTATTTTTTTCATAG
>CALVXR010000043.1 GCA_944371445.1 uncultured Bacilli bacterium | reverse complement strand
GTATCACAGCCAATAAATAAAATTGTTAGTTAAAAACTAACTATAAAGATATTAAATTGTAAGTTATTTTTAACTTACAAAATATATTATACGAGGAGTGTAAATATGATAAAAGAAATAAAAACATTTGAAGAAAGAAAAGAAGAATTAATAAAAATAGGTAAAGAAAAAGGATTTGTAACTTATGAAATACTTGCAAATAATTTAAAGGGACTTGATTTAGATGCAGATGCTCTAGATGATTTATATAATGCATTAAGTGAAAATAATATAGCAGTTGTATCAGAAGAAGAGTCTGATACTGATGGAGGTCAAGATAAATTACTTCTTGATGATAATACATTAACAAAAGATTTAAATATTAACGATCCAGTTCGTATGTATCTTAAAGAAATAGGACAAATAAAATTACTTACAATGGAAGAAGAATTAGAACTTGCTGATAGAATTGGTGAAGGTGATGAAGAAGCAAAAGCAATTCTTGCTGAAGCAAACTTAAGACTTGTTGTAAGTATTGCTAAAAGATATGTAGGTAGAGGAATGTTATTTCTAGATCTTATACAAGAAGGAAATATTGGGCTTATGAAAGCAGTAGAAAAATTCGATGTTACAAAAGGTTATAAATTTTCTACTTATGCAACATGGTGGATTAGACAAGCTATAACAAGAGCAATAGCTGATCAAGCAAGAACAATAAGAGTACCAGTACATATGGTTGAAACAATAAACAAATTAGCTCGTATTCAAAGGCAACTAACACTAGAACTAAATAGAGAGCCATCAGAAGAAGAATTATCAGCTAAAATGAATTTATCAGTAGATAAAATAAGAGAAATATATAAAATTTCACAAGAACCAGTAAGTTTAGAAACACCAATAGGAGAAGAAGATGACTCACACTTAGGAGATTTTATCAAAGATGAAAGAAATATGAGCCCAGAAGAATATGCAACTAATGAAATACTAAAAGATGAAATATCCAATGTACTCTTAACACTTACTGAAAGAGAAGAAAAAGTAATTCGTCTTCGTTTTGGATTAGAAGATGGAAAATCTAGAACACTTGAAGAAGTAGGGCAAATGTTTGGTGTAACAAGAGAACGTATTAGACAAATTGAAGCAAAAGCTTTAAGAAAATTAAGACATCCTTCACGTTCAAGAAAACTAAAGGATTATTTAGAAAATTAATGAAGCTATCTAAAAGATTAAAAGAAGTAGAAACACTTATTGAAAAAGATAGAAATGTTATAGATGTTGGATGTGACCATGCACTACTTGATATCTATTTAGCTTTAAACAGACAAAACATAAAAATAACTGCTACTGATATTAGTAGTAATGCTATAGAAGGTGCTAAAAAAAATGCCAAATACTATAAAGTAGAAGATAAAATAAATTTTATAGTAACAAATGGTTTAAATAATCTAAAAATTAATTCAAATGATATTTTAGTGATAACTGGTATGGGTGGTTATACTATGTTAGACATTTTAAAAAATAATAATTTACCTAATACTTTAATACTAAGTGCTCATAAAGATATAGAATTAATCAGAAGAGAAATTGTAAAACTAGGATACTATATAAAAAAAGAAAAAGCAGTTTTTGATAAAAAATGGTATGTAATTATACTATTTGAAAAAGGATTAGAAAATTATGAAGAAGATGATTATATATTAGGTTTATATACTAAAAATAATAAAGAATATATGAACTATTTATATGAAAAAAACAAGAAAATAGCACTTAAAACAAATAAAAAAAATGATATTTTAAAAAAAATAGAAAAGTATTTGTAACTTTTCTATTTTCATATGAAAAATGTAGGACCGTTATTATCTTGTTTTGTAATATTATTTTCAGTATTAACATTTTCAGAAGTAATTTGTTCATTAACCTTATTAATGTTATTAACATTATCAACATTATTTACATTATTTTGGATTTTTTTTGGACTTTCTACTTTTTTAAATTCATTCATAACTTTAAACATAGTTTTAGCATTTTTTACAACTGGACCTGCTTGTTTTATAACTGGTATAGTTTGGTTTATAATTCCAACTATTTTTTGCGTATTAGTTAGAATAGAACTAAAATTTATTTTACTACCTAGTGAAGCAGCACTATTTAAACTATTAGAGGAAAGACCATAAAAATAAGGATTATAGTAATTCATATTAGGCCTCCTTCCTATACTATTATATGTAATATATAAAAAAAGTTTAAAAAATGTTTTTTTTCTTTTTTTTTTATGCTATAATATTTAAAGATAGAGAATAGAGGGAGATTGGAAGGTGCTTTTATGAGTAATAAACCTTGGTTTTTTATACCTTTTATTATTGTGTATAAAATAGTGTTTTTTATTTTATTATTACCAATTAAAATTTGTAAGATAGCAACCGAATTAATTTTAATGGTGTGTGTATCTTTATATCATTCTTTTGATAAAATATTAAGTTATTTTATAATACTATGTTTAAGTTTATTTAAACTCTTTAAGTATATAATAAAAAATTTAATAAAACTATTTGTTTTATTCATAATAGCATGTTTTAATATTTTAAAACGCTTGATACTTTTTTTAAAAAAGATATTAGTTCAATTTATAATGTTATGGGTTACTTTATTTAGACGATTAATGTTTTGCTTTATAAAAGTATGTGTATTTATTTATAAAATATTTGTTTATTTGTTTACTTTTATTTCACATTTGTTTTATAAAATATTATGTTATTTTAAATTAGGATTTATAGTTGTTTCTTTAATTATAAAAGATATTATTTTTAAAACTTTTTATCATTTTTTCTATGCATTTTATTCAATAGCATATTTTGTAAAAAGTATCGGAATAATTATATATTACAATTTTAAATCATATAATGACAAAAGGAAATATGATAATTATGAAAAATATTTATTAAAGAAAAAAGCTAAAGAAGAGTTAGAAAAACAAAAGAAAGAAGAATTAAGAGCTAAATTAGAGCAAGAAGAAATATTAAGAAGAAAAAAAGAACAAGAAGAAGCAGAATTAAATAAGTCATTAGAACAAAATGTAGCTAACGCTAATGTTAAAAGTGCTAGCGCTTTACTTAGAAAAACAAAGTTTGAAAAATTTAAGGAATGGTTAAAATCACAATTTACATTTTCTAGCTTTAATAATAAAAAATATACAAATATGCAGCCTCTTATTATAGATTTTGAAGGTGCAGATGCTGTTAAAAGTGATAAGAAAATATTGTATGAATATATTGCTAAAGATAGAAATGGTGAAATAGTAAAAGACTATTTTGAAGCATTTTCAAAAGTAGAAGTACATTCATTTTTACTTAGTGAAGGATATGAAGTATATAGTATAAAAACATCAAAGTGGATTACACTTATGCATGGACAAACTTCATCAAATGGTACTAAAATAAAAACAAAGGATTTATTATTCTTTATAACACAACTATCTACATATATAAAAGCAGGTATACCTCTTGCAGAGGCTATGTCGATTTTATCTAGACAATATAAAAAGAAAAGTTATAAAAAAATATTTAGTTCGATTGTATATTCACTTAGTATTGGAGAAGCCTTCAGTTCTGCTTTGGCAAAGCAAGGCAAAGCATTTCCTAAATTATTTATAAATATGGTAAAAACATCTGAAATGACAGGTGAACTTCCAGAAACTCTTGATGATATGGCAGATTATTATACAGAGATGGATAAAACAAGAAAACAAATGATTACGGCACTTATGTATCCAACTATGGTTATGTTCTTTGCTATAGGTGTTATTATATTTATATTAGTTTGGGTAATTCCTAAATTCGTAAAAATATATGAATCAATGGATGCAAGTAAAATACCAGCATTTACATTATTTGTAATGGATGTTAGTGATTTCTTAAAAAATTATGGAATTATTGTTTTACTAGGAATTGTTGTTGCAGTATTGATATTGGTTTATTTGTATAAAAATATTAAATCTGTTAGAAAAAATATGCAGTGGTTTGCTATGCACCTTCCAGTGTTTGGAAATGTTATCATATATAATGAAGTTACTATGTTCACTAAAACATTTGCTTCACTTTTAAAACATAATGTATTTATAACAGATTCAATGGAAATATTAAATAGAATTACTAATAATGAAATTTATAAAATATTAATACTTAATACAACAAGTAATATTGCAAAGGGAGAAAAGATTTCATTAGCATTTAAAGATCATTGGGCATTTCCAATACCAGCATATGAAATGTTAGTTACTGGTGAAAAGACTGGTCAGCTTCCTGATATGATGGCAAAAGTATCAGCATATTATCAAGATATGCATGCACAAAGTGTTGCCCGTATAAAAACATTTATAGAGCCAGTTTTAATTATTTTCCTTACAGTAGTAGTAGGAGCAATTATTTTAGCAATCATTTTACCAATGTTTGGTATGTATGAAATGATTCAGTAGAGGAGTAGGATACGATGGATTTTTATTACATAATAGTATTATTTATATTTGGAACTATTTTTGGTTCTTTTTACAATGTTGTAGGTACTAGATTAGCTAAAGAAGAATCTATCGTTTTTCCTCCATCACATTGTGAAAATTGTGGACATAGATTAAAATTTTATGAATTAATTCCTATTTTTTCATTTTTAATTCAAGGTGGTAAATGTAGAGTATGTAAAACAAAGCTTTCAATAAAATATTTATTATATGAAGTTTTTACTGGAGTTTTGTTTTCTTTATGTTATATATCATTTGGATTTAATTTGCAACTTTTATTAGCGCTTACTTTTGTATCAATATTAATGATTGTTATAATTAGTGATTTTGATTCATATATAATACCTGATGAAGTTTTAATAGTTGGTTTTATTATGTTATTTATAGAATTTATATTTATATATAGTTTTAAAACAGCTTTATTACACTTAGTAAGTGGTATTTGTTCATTTATACTTATGTATGGATTAAAATTATTTGGAGATTTTTTATTTAAAAAAGAATCAATGGGTGGTGGAGACATAAAGTTATTATTTTTAATAGGTTATGTTATAGGTTTTAGAATGTCTATCATTTCTATATTTTTATCTTCATTCATAGGACTTCCAATATCTATTTATATCTTTTATAAAAATAAAAATCATGTAATTCCATATGGCCCATTTTTAAGTCTAGCAACTTTGATTATATTTTTATGTCAAATAAATTTTGCTGATATAATTAAGTTCTTAACATTTTAGTTTATTTAAATGATTTCAAAATATAAATTTTGGAATTTTTTTATATACTAGGAAAGTGCTTTACAAAGCAAAATATAGACTATTAATAAAACTTAATTAAAATAGCACGAAAAAACTCGGATAAAAAAATCCGTTTTTTTTAATTAAAGAAATTTAATAATC
>CALVXR010000042.1 GCA_944371445.1 uncultured Bacilli bacterium | reverse complement strand
ATATACCATACATAATTTTTCATTGTTAGTTTTTCTGATTTTTTACCTATTACTTTATTTACTGTTTCTCCATTTACTTTTACATTTTTTGCTATATGTGCTGCATCATTTTCTATTTCTTCTTTTAAACTTACTATTTTACAGTTATCATCTGTATAATCTTTTATTTCTAATTTATTACTACTAAAACTTTTAATAGCGCACCATCTTCCATTATTAACAGATGCTGCAATTTCACCATCAATATTAGTAGCTAAAATTCCATTTTCATTAGAACCACCACTAGTTCCTACTTTATTATTCTTGCTATCAAATAATTCACCATCTATTACTTTATAATTTGTTGGTTTATATCCTTGCTTATCATTATCAATATCTACTGCTCTTATTAATCCTTTAACTGTTTCTTCAAAGGCATTTCTTCTTGACTTTTCAACAACTCCTAATATTAATGGTGTTGTTATAAGAGCAATTATACCTAAAATTACTACAACAGCTAAAAGTTCTATTAAAGTAAAACCATTCTTTTTCATAAATTCTCCTAGCTTTGTTTATTATCTATAAACCAAACATTACTTATATCACAGCTTGCTGATGATGGTGCAGGACTAGGCATATCCATTTTAACTAATACTGGTACTTTGAAAGCACTTCCAAATCCAACACAAATTCCTGGTTGTAAAATTCTAAGCTTTTTAATAACTTCTGTGGTGATATTTGGAACCATTTCTTTGATATACTGAACATCTTTAGGGTGTAACATTTTAAATATTAAGAAATTATTACACTGTGATAATGATGTTTCACTCATTTCAGATGGTCTTTGTGTAATAAGTCCTAAAATAACGCCATATTTACGTCCTTCTTTAGTAATACGTTCAAATATGTTATATCCTAAGATTTCAACATCTCTATCGTTTTGTACATAACGGTGAGCTTCTTCAAGAACAATATGAAATGGAAGTGAATTTCTCTTACTATAATCTTTAGCATAATCAAATATTAATTTAGAATAAATTTTAGTTAAGTTTTTAGCTAAACGGTCATCTACATAGTTAATATTAAAGTTAATAATTTGTGCTTTTTGTCCATTTGGTGCAGTTAAAAGTTCTCTTATATATTGTTCTTTAGTTATAAATTTTGGATAATCAAAATAAATACTATAATCACCATTAACAAGTGATGCAAGTCTAACTCTAAGTATATTAGCGTCGTCATATATTTTGTCACTTTTTAAACTTCCTTCTGATATAAGAGCGAAATCAAAAGCATCTTTTAAATCTTTAAGAGTATATCTAAACGTTCCGTCTGGCATATGTAGTTCTAGATTATCATCTAAGAATTTTTCCATAAATGTAGTTAAGAGTTCCATTTCTCTTATTTTACCAGAAGCATCTATTATTAAACATTGTTTTAAAGGTCTAACATAACCTGGCTGAAATATAGGTGTTTCTAGATTCAATTCTTTTGTATTATATGTTGATAATACTGAGAAAACCTGATCTCTTATTTGTGCTGGAGGTCTACCACTAGATAAAATATCGAGTAGTGCTCTTGCTATGATATCATTTTTATGTTTTATAACTTCACTTTCTTCTCTACCAAAAATAGTAACAAGTTTTAAAGCTTTTTCTATTATTGGTAATTGAGTAGGACTTTCTACACCAAGTAAAAGTGCTAAATCATCTACACTTAAAAACCATAATGGGATTCTAAGTGTTTCTGTTTCTGAAAACTTAGTATTTGTTGTATATGCTTTAAAATTAATATGTGGTGCATATTTATTTATATCTTTAAAAGCGCTATGATATTCACCATAAGCATCAAATATAAAGATACTTGCTTTATAAGGTACAGCTTCTTTTTTTGTAAGTAAATTTTGAAATATTCTTGCTACACTACATGATTTACCAGAACCAGTTGATCCAAATATAGAAAAATGATTACTGAAGAAAGAATTAATATTTACTCCTAAATTAACACCTTCATATATGGGGCTTTTTCCTAAATATAAATCTTTTCTTTCATTAAAATCTTCTATACCAATTATTACAGGTATTTTTTCTTTTGATATTAATTTAGTTTTAGCAGCAAATGTAGGTTTTCTAATAACACCAAAAACAAATTTTTCATTTATAAGTTCTCCTACTAAGTTTATGTAAGCAAAACCATCTTTGATATCTATTATTTCTCCAACGCAAGTTTTATCTTCATCTTCCATTACTACATATAAATTCAAAAGTGCTGGAACAGTGTCTAAATCTATAGTAAGTTTTAATGTTACTATATTTTCTTCTATACCAACAATTTTTCCTATCATAATTTCATCTCCTACTCTACTATATATAAGTATACCCTAAAATTAATAAAAAAAAAAGATATTTATCTTTTTTTTACACTTTTTATAAAGATTTTATTACATACTAATAGAGTATCTTATCTCCGGACAGTTTTTTATTTTACAAAATTTAGTGTTAAGATACCCTTAACACTAATTAATTAACCATAATTGATAAAACGATCATTTAATGCTACAATCATAATAACAAAAAAAATACA
>CALVXR010000041.1 GCA_944371445.1 uncultured Bacilli bacterium | reverse complement strand
CATATCAAAGTATCTTGCGTAATTCTTTTGATTTTTTCGTTTACTCTCATAACATCATCCTCCTAGATTAATTATACCAAATTTTGTATTTTTTAACTTATCTAGTCTTTATTATAAGAGTCTTTCTTTAAACATTATAAATGTATTTATACTTTTTTTCAAGGAAAAAATATTTTATAAATAATTATATATAGAAAATTAACTCACAAAAAAACTTATATAATAAATTTTTATATAAGTTTATTACTATCTATTTTTAATTATATTTTTGCTACATAAATATGTAATTATAAAGTATCCACCATATATAATTACTAAAAATATAGCTGTCATTATAATTGATTTTAAAAGCTGTGAGTCTCCAAATGTTTCTAATAAATAATTACAGAAAATAATTCCAAATATAGAATGAATAATAGAAAGTACTAGTGGGAATGCAAAAAATATAAGAATTTGTCTAAATAAAGCTTTATTTATAAGTTTTTCATCTGTTCCTATTTTTCTTAGTACATTAAATCTTTCTTTATTATCAGTACTTTCTGATAACTCTTTTAAAGCAAGTAACGCTGCACTTGTTATCATAAAAATTATTCCTAAATAAATACCAATAAAAGTTACCATTGCTCCAAGACCTACACTTGCTGCATATATAGCTATTTTGCTAGATGCTGATAAAGTAAGTCCTTTATATTCTTCTTTATCTGGATCTATATCATTAATTTTATCTTCTATTTTTTGTTTTCCTTCTTTATTGTTTGCTTTATAATTAGCAGTTATCACGTTTTCAGCTCTAATACTTTCATTAACTGCATCATCAGGAACAATAAATATTCCAGTATTAATATGATTTGATGAAATATAAATAAAACCATCCTCGCACTCTTTATATTTTGGATAATATGTTTTTCCAAGTAAATTTATAGAAGTATTATTTTTTAATGATTCATCTCTTATTTCTTTCCATGAATCAAAATCAGCAATTATTATATATTCATTTTCTTTTAAATTATAGGTTTTATTTCCATATAACTTAGCAATTTTATTATAATCACTTAACTTTATAAATGTTTCAGCCATATCATACATAAGCATTGGATATTTCTTTTTAGATATTTCATAATAAGAACCAAGGGTATCTTTTACTAAAACATCATTAGTCGCATATAAATTTATATCTATCACATCTTTTAAATTTTCGTCTATATCAAAATTAAGTTTTTCTAAATCTTCTTTTATTAAATATTTAGAATTTTCTACTTCTTCAAAAGTATAACCATAATCATCATTTACTTCTAAATCTAAATTTTTCATAAACTGAATATCAACAGGAGCTAACTCTTTTAAATTAGCAGTCATTGAGTTTTTAAGTGAAAGTGAACTAGATAAAGTACATATTGTTATAAAAAGCATTAAACAAACTATGGTCATAGAAAATACTGTTGTATTAATCTTACTACTTAGTTGTCTTAATGTAAAACTATTAAGTTTATTAAAATATAAATTTTTTAAACTCATAACTATTTTTAATATTAAACCAGAAAGTGACCAAATAATTAAAAATGTTCCAATAACTCCTAATAAAACTGGTTTAACTACTTCTTTTAAATTAATCATTTCAGTAACTTTTATAGTTACTAAGTAATATGCATATCCAAGCATAGTAGAAGCTATGATAAAAATAATTATACATATATAAGGATTTTTTATTTTAACTTGCTCTGATTTTTTACTTGAATAAAGTAAATCAATAAGTTTACATTTACTTACGCTAATGGTATTAAAAATCATAACTAATAAATACATAATAGCAAAATAGATAATTGTTTTTATAATTGCATCTTTACTTATTACAAAAGCAAATTTAGTTAAATCAGCTTCAAACATATTAGCTACTAAAATGCTCATAACTTGTGAAAGTATAACACCTAATATAAGTCCAACTACAAGTGATATAAAACCTATCATAATAGTTTCAAATAAAAGTATTTTAGATATTTTACCTTTACTCATACCAAGAATCATATAAGTTCCAAATTCTTTATTTCTTCTTTTAATTAAAAATCTACTTGCATATATAATTAAAAATCCTAATATAAATGATACAAAAACACTAACAAATTCTAACATTCTATTCATAAGCGTAATTATATCGTAAGTATATTTTGAAACGTTTAAAAATATTGTCTGATCTTCAATAGCATTAAATACATAAAATACTGCTACTCCAAGTATTAAAGTAAAAAAGTATATAGCATAATCTTTAAAACTTTTTTTAATATTATTTAAAGATAACTTAAAGAGCATCGCTTACATCTCCTCCAAGTAATGTCACTACATCTATAATACTATTAAAGAATTCTTTTCTAGTTGAATCACCTTTATATATTTCGTTAAATATTTTTCCATCTTTAATAAAAATTACTCTATCTGCATAAGAAGATGCAAAAGCATCATGTGTTACCATTAAAATAGTTGTTTTTAAATTATCATTTAAATAATTAAAACTTTCTAAAAGCATTTTAGAGGATTTAGAATCAAGTGCTCCTGTTGGTTCATCTGCTAAAACTAAACTTGGATTTGTTATAATGGCACGTGCTGATGCTACTCTTTGTTTTTGTCCTCCACTTAACTGATAAGGATATTTATTAAGAATAGTTTCAATTCCTAATTTTTTAGCTACTTCTTTTACTTTTTTATCTATTTCTTTATATTTTTTATTTTGAATAGATAAAGCTAGTGCGATATTTTCATAAGCTGTTAAAGTATCAAGTAAATTAAAGTCTTGAAATACAAAACCAAGTGACTCTCTTCTAAATTCATTTAGTTTATTTCCTTTTAATTTAGTTATATTTATATCATTTACATATATATTTCCACTTGTTACTTTATCTATTGTAGAAATACAGTTTAATAGAGTTGTTTTTCCAGAACCAGATGCTCCCATGATTGCAACAAACTCTCCTTTTTCTATATTAAAAGAAATATTATCAATAGCTTTAGTAAGACTTGATTTGTTTCCATAATATTTTTCTATATTTTCTACTTTTAATATTTTTTCCATATAAACCTTCCTTTCAGTTATAAGTATATTAAAAAAGAAAGTTTTTGTCTTTCTTTTAATATTACAGTTTATTACACTTTTGTAATATTACCTTACACTATAAAAATCATTATCATAAAATTCTATTTGTACTTCTGTATATTTTCCTTCTTCTGATTTAATATTTATTTTATGACCTAATTTATTACATAAATTTTTACATATAAATAGTCCCATACCTGTTGATGATTTTATTTTTCTTCCATTTTTTCCTGTAAATGTTTTATCAAATACTCTATTTATATCACTTTTACATATACCTATTCCATTATCATAAATAGATAATATCTTAGTTTTATTTATTTCTTTAATAGAAAATTTTATATAAGGATTTTCTTTTGAGTATTTTATACTATTACTTATTATTTGATTTATAATAAATTCAAGCCATTTATAATCAGTATAAACATAAGTATTTATATTTTCTAATTTTATATCTATATTTTTATATAAAAGTTCATCTTTATTTTTTAATAAAACATTATTTATTATTTTATTTAAATTACATTTAGTTATTAAATAATCTTTTGCTGCATTTTCACTTCTTGCATAAAAAAGTATTTGTTCTACATAATCTTCTATTTTTTTTATTTGATAATTTATTTTATTATTTTGGGTACTATTATGATTTATTAAAATTAAACTTGATATTGGTAACTTTACTTCATGAATCCACATTTCTATATATTCTTTAAAATCATTAAAACTTATTTTATATTCATTTATTTTTTCATTCATAGCTTTATCTATTTCATAAAGAGAATTTTTAAGTATTTCTGCTTCATAAAAATTAGCATCTTTTAATAGTTCTGTTATTAAATATTTCTTATCAAGAGAGTTTAACTTATTTAAAAAGTCATCATAAAATAGTTTTTTTCTAATAAATTCTATCGTAAATATTAATAGTATTGTTATAAATATTGTAAGTGTTATAGCTATTATTAAGCTTTTATCTATTTTAAATACTATAAGCATTGATAGGATGATTAAGTATGAAATAAACAATAAACTAATAATTATTATTTTATCTTTTAAATATGAACTTAATTTCATAGTAAAATATATCCTAATCCTTTTCTTGTTTCTATTGCATTTTCACATCCTACTTCTTCTAGTTTTGATCTAAGTCTACTAATATTTACAGTTAAAGCGTTATCATTTACATATTCACTATTATTCCATAAATCTGTCATAAGTTCATCTCTTGTTACTATTTTACCCCTTTTTTGTATTAAATAATTAAGTATAATCATTTCATTTTTAGTTAAAATTATTTCTTTATTGTCTTTTATTAATACTCCTTTTTGAGTATTTATTAATATATCTTTATATTTAATACTACTTATATTTCTTTCTAATCTTTTTAATACTGCATTTATTCTAAGTAATAGTATTGTTGGATTATATGGTTTTGTTATGTAATCATCTGCTCCATAACTCATAGATAGTACTTCTTCTGTTTCATTATTTTTACTTGTAACCATTATTACTGGAGTATTTTCTTCCTTTCTAATTTCTTTTAAAAGTATTTGCCCATTTAAATAAGGTATATTTATATCAAGTAAAATTAAATCCGGTTTTATTTCTTTTATTTTAGTTAATGAGTTTTTAAAATCTTTTAATATTATAGCTTCATAACCAGAACTTTCTAGTAGTGTTTTAAGTTCATTACTTATATTCTCTTCATCTTCTATTATCAATATTTTTTGCATAAAATCACCTATCTTTATTATAGCATACGGCAGACTGCGTCCGCAACCTAACTTGCAAACTTTCTAAAACTAATATATAATAACATTTACAAATTTCAACTGTCAGAAAAAAGGCCGACCTATATAAGTCCTTTTCTTAATAAA
>CALVXR010000040.1 GCA_944371445.1 uncultured Bacilli bacterium | reverse complement strand
GGAAATGTAAAAAACTTAGTTTCTTTAGTATTTCCACTAGCCACTCTTTCCATATATTCTAATCTTAGTCCATCTAATACTCCATATGCAGTATTTTCAAATGCTTTTTTCCTTGCATTTTCTATTATACTAATAATTGCTGGTGTTGCTATTAAAGCTATAATTGCTAGAATAACGATTACTGCTAAAAGTTCTATTAATGTAAAACCTTTCTTGCTTTTCATATTTAAAATCCTCCTTCTTATCTTAGTACTCAAATAAAATCATATACTGGAACTTATATATTTTACTATATTTTTACATAAAAAAATACTTGACTTTCAAGTATTATTCTTCGTATTCAAACTCTAAATCAAGTATTTTTACAGTATCTCCTTCTTTAGCACCCATATTTCTTAATTCATCATCTATTCCCATTCTTCTTAATTTATTTGTAAATCTCATTACTGACTCATCTGTAGAAAATTTAGTCATAAGAAGTATTCTCTCTATTTCTTTACCTCTAATTACCCATACACCATTTTCATTAGTAATAGTAAATGGTTTTTCTTTTTTGAATTTATATAAAACATGACTTTCAAATTTATCTTCATCAATTAAAGGCATTTTAGGAATAGTTTCAAGTAAATCTGCAAGAGCATCAATTACTTCATTTACACCTATACTTTCTATAGCTGATATTTCATATATAGGTAAATTTATTTTTTTCTTAAATTCTTCTAAATTTTTTGTAGAAGATGGAATATCCATCTTATTAGCAATTATTATTTGTGGTTTTTGAATTAAACTTCTATTAAAATTTTCAAGTTCTTTCATAATTGTTTCATAATCATCTACTGGATTTCTTCCTTCTATACCACTCATATCTATAATATGGGCTAATACTCTAGTTCTTTCAATGTGCTTTAAAAATTTATCTCCAAGTCCTTCTCCAAGTGATGCTCCTTTTATAAGTCCAGGAAGATCTGCTACTACAAAACTTCTATTTTTGCTTGCTCTAACAACACCTAAATTAGGTTTTAAAGTAGTAAAATGATAAGCAGCTATTTTAGGTTTAGCAGCTGAAATTTTAGATATAAATGTAGATTTACCAACACTAGGTAGACCAACTAATCCAACATCTGCAAGTAATTTAAGTTCTACTTTTACTTTCCTTTTTTCTCCTGGTTCTCCATTTTCACAGTAACTTGGTGCTGGATTAGAGTGAGTTGCAAAAGCCATATTTCCTCTACCTCCACGGCCGCCAGATGCTATTTTAGCTTCTTCATCTTTTTTAGTTAAATCTGCTATAACATACCCTGTTTCTATATCTGTAATAACTGTTCCAAGTGGTACTTTTACATAAACAGTTTCAGCATTTTTCCCATGCATTCCTTTACCTTCACCATTAGCACCTTTATTTCCTTTGATTCTTTTTTGATATCTTAAATCAAGTAAAGTATTAAGTCCTTCATCTACTTTAAAAACAATGTCAGAACCTTTACCACCATTTCCTCCAAATGGTCCTCCCATTTCTACATATTTTTCACGTCTAAATGCCATGCATCCATTTCCACCATCACCAGCTTCTATATCAAGTATTACTTCATCTACAAAATTCATAAGTTTTCACCTCAAAAAATATTATACACTAATTTAGTATAATAAAAAAGTACTTTTACAAGTACTTAGTGGAAATTAATCATTGCAGTTACTACTCTTTTAATATCTCTTTCATTAAATGGTTTATTAAGAACATCTACTATTGTATATGTAAATGCTTTTTCAACTGTTTCTTTTGTGTCATCACCAGTTATAATAGCAACTGGTATTTTAGAAAATAAATTCTGTTTTTGGAAATAATCAAGTACTACAAATCCATTTACATTTGGCATATTTAAATCAAGAAGCATTCCATATAAATCAGGATTTATAGCAATTTGTTCTAATGCCTCATTTCCATCAGATGCTGTTAGAACTTCAAATTCATTATTAAATATTCTAGTAAGAAGTGTTCTTACTAAGTTAGAATCATCTACAACTAATATTTTTTTCTTAGTTCCATTAACTACTGGTTCAGCAAAAGTTTTAGTATCTTCCAAATTTTTTCCTAAATAAGTTTTAACTACATTTATAACTCTATCTGCTTCAACCATCAATTCATTAAAGTTATTATAAACATACATCATATCTCTTTCTTTACTTTTCATTTCATGATTATATGCAAGTTCTGCTAAATGAGTAAAACCTAAATATCTAGCATCGCTTTTTAAAGAGTGTACTTCTATACTATAATTTGTTAAATCTGATACTTCCTTATAATGCTTTAATTCTTCTATTTTTTGAACACCAGTATTTAAAAAGTCTTCTAAAGTTTCATTATATATTTCAATATCTCCAAATAGTTCTAAACTTTTATTTACATCGATACCATTTTGAATTAATAAATTAACATCTTTCATTTTATCCCATCCCTCTATTATAATAATAGCACATTTTTTATTTTTTTTCTACAAAAATTTATTAATTACTCTGTCTAACTCATTTTTATCTATTGGCTTTGACAAATAATCGTTAAAACCATCACTTAAGTATTTCTCTTTCATACCTGATATAGCATTAGCTGTAAGTGCAATAGTTGGTATTTTATAATTTATATCTTCTTTTAATCTCTTTAAAGTTTCTACACCACTCATTTTTGGCATCATATCATCTAATAATACTAAATCATAATAATTTCCATCATTTATTTTATCAATACATTCAAATCCACTATTTGCTGTATCTATAGTAACTCCGTATTTTTTAAGCACTAATGAAGCTACTTTTAAATTTAACTGATTATCGTCAACTACTAATATTCTTTTTCCAGTGAAATCTTTTACTTTATTTTCTATTTTTTTATCTTCTTTTACTTCAATTTGATTTTCACTTACTATTCTTTGATCTATAGCCACTGTAAATTTAGAGCCTTCACCATATTTACTTTGTACTACTATTTTTCCATTCATAAGTTCTACTAATCTTTTAGTTATTGCAAGACCAAGTCCAGTTCCCTCTACAGTAGTATTTTTCTCTACTCCTAGTCTTTCAAATTTAGTAAATAATTTATCAATTTTTTCTGGTTTTATTCCAATTCCAGTATCTTCTACTGATATGATAATTCTACAAACATTATCTTTTTTTATTGAAGATACTTTAAAATTAATAAATCCTTCTTTTGTATATTTTACAGAATTTGTAATTAAATTTAAAATTATTTGTTTTATTCTAATATGATCTCCATATAAAACAGCTGGTATAGTCTCATCAAAATTTGTTCTAAGTTCAATTGGTTTATCACCAATTCTCGCTTTTGTTAAAACAACAACTTCATCTAAAATTGTTTTAAGACTATAATTTGTATTAATTATTTCTAATTTATTGGCTTCTATTTTTGATATATCTAAAATTCCATTTACTATTTCAAGTAAATTATCAGATGCTGTTACTATATCTTTTACTTCCTCTTTTACATTTTCTGGAATACTATCATCTTCTATAAGTGATTGACTAAATCCTACTATAGCATTTAAAGGTGTTCTAATTTCATGACTCATGTTTGATAAAAATTCTGTTTTTGCATTATTAGCTTTTTCTGCTTGTTCTTTTGCTAAATTAAGTTCTCTTATTAATTTTAAATCAGGATTTTCTATTGTAAAATACATCAAAATAGTCACAAAAGTTTCCATTGCAGTTATAATTAATATGGATGGATTAGTTAATTGAATAAAAGATACAATCGATCCAATAATAATATAGAAAAATATAGGCATATATTTTTTTTGACGTATCTTTTTAACGTTTATTATCAAACAAGTTAACATAGCAATGACATAAACAGTTGACAAAAAATACATTATCGTAGCACCCACACCATAAGTATAAAATTCGCTTTTATTAACACTATAACTTAAAGGTGCAAAAATTAAAATTGCTACTAATATAAAATATATTACTTTCACTATTTTAACTGCTTTTTTATATTTAATTAATGAAAAAGATATCGCAATTGTATACAAAATAAACAAACTTATCCACGATAACAAATAAATTAAATATAACTTATTTATTATAGTAAAAATAACCCCATGAAAACCACTAAAAGCCATTGTGACACTAGTAAAATCTAATATTATTCCAATAATATTAACTGGTATTAACAACGAATATATTCTGTTTTCTACAGTATCTAACCTTTTTTTTGAAAAATAGCAAATTGACACTAAGACAATATACGAAAAACTTAAACCTAAAATATATAAATTATTCACACTACCACTCCCATTTTATTTATTTTCTCATTTTTTTTACTTTTTTACAATACTCAATATTTTCTGTCTTTAACTCTCTTATAACATTTTTTAAATATTCTGTTTTTACAAGTACATCATCTAGTGGAGACACAGTAAATGGCTCTCCAAATCTAACGCAAAGAGGACCATCTTTTTTATCATAATTATCATTTACAGCCATAGGTACTATTTTACAACCCGTTTCTTTAGCAATTGCTACTGCACCTGGGTGAAATTGAAGTAAAAAATCCTCTCCTCTATTTGTTCTTCCTTCAGGGAATATAAACACATTCCCATTATTTAACAATATTTTTTTAACTTCATCACTTGCTGTCTCCCTATCATTTTTATTTTCTCTATCAATAGAGATAGAACCTGTTTTTACATATAATTTACCACGTTTTAGAGCAAGCATTTTTGTTGCAGTTAAAAAATGTATTGTTATTTTACCTCCTATTGCTGATATTATAGGAAATTGATCATAATAATTATTGTGATTTGCAACATATAAAATTCCATCTTCTTTTGGAAGTAATTCCCTATTAAAAACAACCGGTTTAAATACTTTATTGAAAACTGGTAAAGCGATTTTGCATAATTTCAAATAATTTTTTTCTTGATTTTCATACTTTTCCTTGTCGTATGGTAGTTTTTTATAATACTCTTTCAATTTTGCAAAATACTTTATTTTTCCTTCTTCACTTTTATTGTTTATTTCTTCTATAGATTCTTTTATAAATGTTTCTTTACCACATATACTTTGTATTTTTGTATAAAATTGATTAAAGTTTTTTACTTTTGGGACACTAACATCATTAAAATATTGATTATTATTATCTTCAAAACAAATTACTTTGACAATGTCCTTAAGAGCCAACAAATTTTCTACTTTATCATCAATCATTACATCAATATTATTTTCAATACAGTATTTTTTTTTATCTATATCACTATTTTTTTCTGAGCAAAAAATAATTTTATCATAAGGGATTCTTTCCTTTTTTAACCAATAAATAAGCATTTTTCTAAAAAGCCATCCAGTTATCCCTTTTTCAGTCGTATGTGCCCTGCTTGTTATTATATAAATTTCATGGCCTTCCTCTTTTAATTTATTTAAAGTTGCTGATGCATTTTCTCTTGCTGGTTCACTTAAACAATATTTCCATATATACCTTGTCCAAAATTTTTCACGTTCTTTATGTGTACAACAAAAAATTCCTTCTATATCTATCTCATTTTCATTTAAATTTTTACAATTTTTAAAATATTTTTTTCCATATTTTAATTGATATCTTTGAAGATTAGTTAAAACACCATCTACATCTACACCTATTCTCATATAATCACACACTATCTAATATTAGTCAAACAATCTTATATTAGTTTCCTTTCTATCATTATTTTTTAACTACTTTAAGATATTTTAATTTATTACACCTATTTATCTTCTTGCTAAACTTAAAACTTTTACTTTTTCATTAGCTTTTTTTGTTAAAGCCATATAATCAACTTTTCCATATTTTGTTTCAGGAATATCTTTAGACTCTATAAATTCAAATTCTGAAGGAACTGAATGTTTACTAAGTTTTTTAGAACAACTGTCTTTTATTTGAAATATAACATTTTTATCTAAATTAATTCCTTTCTTTAATACAATATACGCTTTTGGTACACTCCCTTTATAATCATGATTTAATCCAACAACAAAACAACTCTCTACATTTTTATTTGAACAAATAACATCTTCAATTTGTTTTGGATATACATTATGTCCACTAGAAACTAGCATTCTTTTTTTTCTTTGTGTATAATAAAAAACTCCATCTTCATCCAAATATCCCATATCACCAGTATGAAGCCATCTTTTACCATTTTTATCGATTTCTATTACCATTTCAGTTTCTTTGTCATTATTTAAGTACTCTTTCATAACTGTAGGTCCAGACAAGCAAAATTCGCCTTCTTCATTATATCCAAGTGTTGAATTGGTATCAATATCAACTACTTTAAAATCATTACCAAACATCGGAATTCCTATACTTCCCTTTTTATTACATTCATCAAAAGCATATGTAACACCAGCTACAGCCTCAGATAGTCCATATCCCTTACATATTTGAGCTTTAGAATTTCTTTCATGAAAAAATTTATTAGTTTCATATTCAAGACTTTCGTCCATATTGTCCCCACCTGTAACCAAATATTTAACATATGATAAATCTTGATTTTTTAATTTTTCATTTTTTAAAACAGCTTTCCAAAAAGTAGGAACAGCAATTATATAATTTGGTTTATATTTAGTAAATAGCTCATCTACTTTTGAATTATCAACTTTTGGTACTAAATTTATTGAAACCCCAAAACATAATGGAATATGAATAGAACTACATAGTCCAAAGCCATGAAAAATAGGCATTATCGCTAACATTTTATCCCCTATTCTAAATTTTCCACCATTCATTCTAAATTGTTCAACATATGAATTTATATTTTCGTTTGTAAGTACTACCCCTTTGGAATTTCCAGTCGTCCCACCAGTGTGAACTATAATTGCTTCTCTATCTTTTTCAAATGGTTTATAATTTAATATTTTTTCATTCTTAGATAACTTGATAAAATCAGACCATTTCTTATAAATATCACTATCAAAATCTATCTTTGATGTATAAATTTTATTTATTTCTTTTTTCTTACTTTCAGTAAGGAATTTTCCTAATTTAGTTTTTTCAATTAAGTTATTTTTCTTTATAAACTTTTGTATTTTTTGAATTATTCTATAGCCGATTTTTAAAACTACTGGCATTGATTCTGAAACAGAAGCGACAATAACTTTTTTAAAATTAAGTTCTTTTAAGGTATCCTTTACTTGTTCATATATTAAATCTACCATAACAAATGGTTTTTCATTGTCCACTTCTTGCAAATAAGTTTTAAATTCTTCTTTACTAGAAAGTGGGAATAACATATCTGCTACTGCCCCAAGTTTATTAAGCGCATAAACAGAAATAATTGCTTCTGGAGTGTTTGGCATGCATATTGGGACTATATCCCCACTTTTAACTCCCATATTTTGAAAGGCTTTAGCACATTCATCAATTTTATCAAAAAATTCTTTATAACTTAAACTTTTTCCAAAATAGTTTATAGCTTGAACATCCATACGATCCAAATTATAATAACTTAAAAGTTCATATATTGTTAAATTGTTTTCTTTTAATTTTCCAAAATTATAAGGATAATATTGTAGCCAATTTTTGTCTATTGATGGATTTCCACTAATAGGTTTAATAACATCTTCTTTTCTTATTTTTTTATTTTTTTCTTCAGATATAATTTTTACTTTTTCAAATGCTTGTTCTATTTGATTTATTTTATATACTTTATATGTATTTAAAGGTTCTTTTTTTTCGCTTGATTCAAGATATAGAACATCTATACCATCAATAGAAGCTGTTTCTATAGTTTCATCAGCCTCATTCTCAAATAAAATCTCTATACCATTTCGTAAGCAAATATCTTTTTTTGTAGAATAATTATCATTCCATATTATTTGATCATAATAAATATTGTTTGTTTTTAAATATCTAAGAATTAATCTTTTTTCTATATATCTTAGTACTTCATTATCACTCAATGTACTATTTTTAAAAATAATAATTATATTATGATTACTTTTATGTAATTTTAAAAATAAGTTTTTTATTTTTTTTAACGCTTCAACATCACTTGATTTGATACTTTCGAAATTAATTGCTATATTCATAAAAATTCCTCCCAACAAATAAATAATATATTAATTATTCACAAAAATGTAGTAAAAAACGCCATTTTTAGGCGCTTAAAAACAACATATAACTAATTCTTTTACACATAAATTATTTTTATTATTTTCTCTTACTATTTTCACCATAATCTCCACCTAAAACACCACTGTAATTATACCAAAATATTTATATTATAACAATATAAATTTTCCATAAAGTTCTTTAAACATAAACTATTTTCTTATAATTTTCTTATTATGTTCAATTTGAGTAATAGTTTTTCCAAAAACATACTTTAAATTTGGAAGATTGCAACTATCTCCTATTAGTAGATCTCCACCTACTAATTCCAAGTTTTGTAAACAACTTGTATCTTCTAAAGCTCTTATGTCTAAATTACCCCAAACTATTTTTTTATTTCTTAAATAACTAGTTGGAAAAGTTGCAGAATATCTAACACTACCTGCTATAACTGTAGCATCTGCATTTTTTTTAATATCATTTTCATCATAAACAATATCTTCTTTATGACATCCTAAAATATCTTGTAAAGCTTTTTTTGCTTTATTTTTTTCTTTTTCTTCAGTTAAAATATAATTTAATGAAGTTAATGCTATTTTAATAAAAATATATTTTCCTTTAATAGTACTTTCTTTATCATAAAATTCACCAATTAACTTTTCTAATTTTTCAAGTTTTAGTTCCAAAGCTTCCTTTGGTTGTTTTTCCTTTAATAAAGATAACATCTGAAATACTTCTTTTTCCATACAAAATCTCCTTTTTTTCGTGTTATTATAACACTTTTAAAAAAAAAAGCAAGTTTTTTGATTAAAATTTAACTTTTTTTGCTCAAAATATAAAAAAAGAAACTATCAAACGATAATTTCTATATTTCAGGATACACACTTACTTGTTTTTTATCTTTTCCGCGTCTTTCAAATTTAACATATCCATCTATTTTTGCATAAACAGTATCATCACTACCAATACCTACATTTTTACCTGGATAAATTTTTGTACCACGTTGACGATAAATAATAGATCCACCAGTTACATATTCACCATCAGCAGCTTTTGCTCCTAATCTTTTTGATTCTGAATCACGACCGTTTTTAGTAGATCCTTGACCTTTTTTATGTGCGAATAACTGTAATTCTAAATCCATAAATTTCATGAAAGGGACACCTCCTCTATTTTTATATTTTTACTATATTTTTTTTCTAATTCTTTTAATAAATCAATCATATTTTCAAGAAGTAAATAAGTATTAGCATTTTCTTTTATTACTTTTATTAAAACAAAACCGTCACTTACTTCGTATTTAATTGAAGTTTCATCAAATCTAAGTATTGCATTTACTGTTGTAGTAACAATAGAACTTACTCCAGCACATACAATATCTTTACCGTAAACATCATGCATAGCATGTCCACTTATTTTTATGCTTTCAATATGATTGTTAGTTTTAATTTTTACTTTAATCATAATTATTTAACAGTAATTTTTTTAATTACTAATTTAGTGTATGGTTGACGGTGACCTTGTTTTCTACGGTATTTTTTCTTAGCTCTATATTTATAAACTATGATTTTCTTTTCTTTACCGTGTTTTACAACTTCAGCTTCAACTACAGCACCTTTTACAGTAGGTGTACCAACAGTATCATTTACCATTAATACTTCATCAAATTTTACTTTAGAACCAGCTTCTGCATCTAATTTTTCAACGTAGATTTCAGAACCTTCTTCTACATAATATTGTTTTCCACCTGTAACGATAACAGCTTTCATATTATACCTCCTTCTTTTAGTTTAAGACTCGCCTAAAAGGTAACTTACGTTTTATAACCTTGTTCGTGCGGTTGTAAAGCTATTAGAGGCTCTACACAGTTATTAATTTTAGCACACACTCTTATAAAAGTCAATATAAATTACCACAAATGGTTTTACCTCAAAAAAAATATACTTATTTTTTTAAAATTCTTTTAAGTATATATTTTTCATCATATATTTTATTATTTATATTAATATAATGATATTTATCTCTCCTCATTTTTTTTATATTATTTATAAGTTTTATTTTTTTAAAATTAAAGTTATATAAATATCTTTCTAATAAAAATTTATTAAATATATATTTATGTTTATATATTTCTTCTATATTTTTTATTATATATAATATTAGTATTAAAAATAATATTAAATTTTCTTTTAAGACAATTAAAGATATTATAAGAAATATTAAAGATATTATTAAAGATATTATATGACTTAGTTTAAAGGAAAATAAATAATTAAATATTATATTAAATATTTTAAATCCATCTAAAGGATATATTGGAAGCAAATTAAATATTAAAATAAAATAATGTATAACAAATATTTCTTCTTTTATATTTAATAAAGTTAATAAAAAATAAAATATAGTTTGATATATTACTCCAAATATAGCAATTAATAACTCTTCTTTTAAAGGTTTATTTATTTTTTCATTAAATATAGTAAGTGCTCCAAATGGAAGTATTACTATTTTCTCTATATTCCATTTTAATATGATTGCAGATGTAACATGTCCAAGTTCATGAACTAATATAAAACTAGTAAATATAATACATTCTTTAAAATCACCCGTTAAAACGCATATAAAAAGGAGTAAGTAAAAGAGTATATGAATTTTAATTTTACTTAATATATTCATTATAATCTAATACCTCTCCATTTTTTTTAAATACCATATATAAATTGTTTCCTTTTACTTCTCCTAAATATTCACCTTTTTCAATAAAGTCATACATCTTAACATTTACCTTATCTAAATTGCCATACCACACTTCTATTCCATCACTACCATCAATTATAATAGTTTTTCCATATCCTTCTTTTTCACCTATAAAAACTACAATGCCACTTTCTTTAGAAGGAAGTAAATATGAATTAGCAACAGTTAACTTAACTCCATCTAAGTATTTATGTTTTTCTTTATATGTTAAATTTTCATTAAAAACAGTTTTTACATCTTCTTTAACTAAATCTTTAAAAGGAAGTGAAGAACCAAAATTTTTTTTATACCATGAGTTTATTTGCGCAAAATCAATATTTGTTTCATAAACAAATTTATAAAATTTATCTCTAAAGCTTACATTTTTTTTTAGTATTATTAAAAATATTAAAGTAATTATTATAGTAATTAATAATTTCGTTATAATCCAAAATAGTTTATTTGGTTTTAAAGGTTTATTTTCTTTATTATTTTTTTTCTTATGTTTATGTTTATTTTTTATTCTTTCATATTCACTCATAGTATCACCTATAAAAATATATGAACTTTTATATTTTTATAGAACTTATAAACTATTTAAATAATTTAATGTTTCTTCAAATGTAGATACACCTTTTATTTTAATATCATAATTATTTTCTTTTTTTATTTTCATAGCTTCTTTATAATTATCACCATTAGGTACTATAAATAAATGAGCTTTTTCTTTAACAGCACCTTTTAATTTATATTCAACACCACCAATAGAACCTACATTTCCTTTTTCATCTATTGTACCAGTTCCTACTATTTTTAATCCTTTTGTTATATCTTCTTTAGTAAGAGCATCATATATTGATAAAGAAAGCATAAGTCCTCCTGATGGTCCTGATTCATTTTTTTCTGATAGTATTTCGATTTTAGGATTTGTCTCTAATTCTTTATCAGTGCTAAGCATAGCGCCTATTAAAGATATTCCATCTTCTTTTATTATTTTAGATTTAGTAGATATTCTTTTATCATCTCTTATTACTTCAATATTAACTATATCATTTTCATTATACTTTCTTATTTTACTTATTAATTCCTCTTTTGTATTTACTATCTCTCCATCAATACTAATTATTTCATCCCCTATTTTTAAATCTGTGTTAGCTTTTTTATCTATATATGTTATATAAATATGTTCTTTTTGGATATTAACTTTATTCCCTAATGCATTATAAGAAGTTATAATTGCATTATCGTGTGATTCTTCCATGGATATTTTATTTCTAAATTCCATCTCCTCTATTGTTTCATTATCATATTTCATATTTTCCTGTTTTATAAGAGTCCAGTCTTTATTAAATAAAGATATTATATATAAAGATGTTGTTGCTTTAAGTTCATTTACATAAGCAAAGTTAAATGTTCCTTTACTTTTATAAGAGTTTTCTAAACTTACTTTAGTGCTTATATCCATAGCTCCTCCTGGAGTGTCTATATAATATGGAAGTGGAAAATTAAGAACTATAAGAACTATGATAAGTAACATAAAAGAAAATTTATATTCTTTAATTGTTTTTTTTATTTGTGCATATAATTTATTAATCATGGATTCCTCCTTTTAATTTAATATATACAAAGCAAGGTGACTTTATGAAGAAAAAGATTACTAGTATTATTATTATGTTTTTATTAATTTTTATAATTATAGAAGTACTAAATGAATCTAGTCTTATATTAAAATCTGTTACTTTTTCTTTTTCTATATGGATAAATAATGTTTTCCCATCTCTTTTTCCTTTTTTTATGTTATCTGAAATTCTACAGTATTTTGGTTTTGTAGAGCTTGTAAGCGAACTTTTTAAAAATATTATGGGAAAACTATTTAAAATGCGCGGAGAGTGTGCATTTATACTTATTATGAGTATGCTTACCGGTTTTCCTGGGAGTGCTAAATACACTAGAAATTTATATGATAAAGGATTTATAACTAAAGAAGAAGCAACTAAAATACTTACTTTTACTCATTTTTCCAATCCCTTATTTATTTTAGGAACAGTATCCATTTTATTTTTAAATAATAAAGAAGTTGGTTTTCTTATTTTATTCTGTCACTATTTAGGTAATTTAATTATAGGCATATTATTTAGAAACTCTTTTGTTACTAATGAAACAAAAAGTAAAGCTTCTTTAAAAAATGCGATTGATAATATGCATATAAAAAGAATATCAAATAAAATATCTTTTGGTGAGATGATTAGTAATTCGATCACTTCATCTATTGATACTCTTTTAATGATTCTTGGTACTTTAACTTTCTTTTTAGTTATTACTACTATAATAGATAATAATTTAAATATAAATTCTTATTATCAAAGTATTTTAAATGGTTTTTTCGAAATGACACAAGGGCTTAAATATGTAAGCATAGAACCTATTCCACTTAAGCTTAAAGCCACTATATCTGTTATGATCATATCCTTTGGTGGGCTTTCTGTACATATGCAAATATATGGAATATTAAGTAAAACTAAAATAAGTTATTTACCATTTTTTACTTCTAGGGTTATGCATGCTTTCATATCATCTTTTATATTATATCTTATTTTTGATTATTTTGTGTATTTTATATGATATTTTTGTAAAATTTTATTGTAAATGTAGTATATTCTCCTTTTTTACTTTGAGCAGTAATAGTTCCATTCTGTTTATCTATTATAGTATAAGACATATTAAGTCCTATACCAATGCTTTCTTTATTAGAAGTACATTTATAAAATCTTTTAAAAATATTTTTTATATCTTTAGAATCTATTCCTTCCCCATTATCTGTTATTTCTATAAAGGTATATAAATTATTTTCTCCGTACTTTACATTAATAGTACTTTCTTCTTTACTATGTTCATGAGCATTTTTAAGTATATTTAAAATTGCTTCTACGGTCCAGTTAAAATCTAAATATGCATAAACATTATCATCACCAGTAAGTTCTATTTTTTGATTTTTAAGTTCTAATGAAATCGAAATAGGTTCTACCGCTTTTTGTATAATTTCTTTTATATTGCATTTTTCTTTTTTTAGTTTAACTGTACCACTATCTAGCCTAGATATTTTTAAAAGGGATGTTATAAGCCATTCTATTCTTTCAAGTTGTTTTTTATTTTTGTCTAAAAATTCTTCTTTTAAATTTTTGTCTATATTTTCATCTCTTAGAATATCATTTATTACATACATACTAGTAAGTGGTGTTTTAAGTTGATGTGATATATCTGATAAAACTATTTCTAGATTTTTTTTATCAAGTAATGCTTTTTCTTTTTGTCTTTTTAAAATCATAGTAATATTATATATATCATTTTTTAAATTACTTAAACTTCCTTCTTTGTAGTCTTTTATATTTATATTATAGTTTCCATTTAATATTTCTATTAAATATTTATTTATTTCATCTATTTTTTTATTTTCTTTTTTTATATGTCTTATATAGAAAAAACTTGTTAATGAGAAAATTATTATTCCAAATAATATATTATAAACTATCAAATTTATATTTAATTTATTTACATCATAAACATATTTTAAATTATCAACATCATTTAATCCGTATTTTTCTAATACTTCTTCACCTTTTTCTTTTATTTCATCTTTTGGTTTATTTAAATAAGTATCAATTAATTCTTCTTCTAAATCCTCATTTGTACTTAAAACTGTTCCTATTAATATTTTATTGTTTTCTATAATACTATTTTTATATTCATTAAATAATACATTATGTAATATTAAAGTTATAAAGATAGTTATAACAAATAGTATTATTTCCCCTATTATTATTTTTTTAGAATTTTCTTTTATCATAATTCTATTTTATACCCTATTCCACGAACAGTTTTAATTATTTTAGGATTGTTAGGATCATCTTCTATTTTTTCTCTAATTCTTTTTATATATACAGTTAAAGTATTATCATTTACATATGCTTCATTTACATCCCATATATCAGCAAGTATTTTTTCTCTTGTAAATGTAACTGATGGTGATAAAGCAAGTGTAAGAAGTATTTTATATTCAAGAGCTGTTAAAAATACATCTTTATCATCTTTAAATACTTTTGCCTGATTTAAATCTATTTTAATATTTTTTATATTTATTATATTACTATTTACTTTATTTACTCTTCTTAAAACATTTTTTATTCTAGATACAAGTTCTCTAGCTTTAAATGGTTTAGTTATATAATCATCTGCTCCCATATCAAGGCCTCTTACTATTGACACTTCTAAGTCATTAGCAGTTAAAAATATAACAGGTAAATCTTTTTCTTTTTTTATTTCATTAAAAAGATCAAATCCATTTCCATCAGGTAGATTTAAATCGAGAAGTATTAGTGAAATATCATTGTTTTTTATAATATCAGTTACACCTTTACAGGTTCCTATCTCGAATGTTTCAAAATTTTCTGCATTTAAGTAGTATTTAAGTCCTATTCTTATTGTTTCATCATCTTCTATTATTAGTATTTTGTCCATTTATATCACCACTTTTATTATACTATAAAAATTACTATTTAAAATGAATAAATAGTAATAAAAAGTAATGAAATTAATCATTACTTACACTTCTAAACTATATCTTATCTCCGGACAGTTTTTTATTTTACAAAATTTAGTGTTAAGATACCCTTAACACTAATTAATTAACCATAATTGATAAAACGATCATTTAATGCTACAATCATAATAACAAAAAAAATACA
>CALVXR010000039.1 GCA_944371445.1 uncultured Bacilli bacterium | reverse complement strand
TTTACTAGAAAGCGTTAGTATAGATAAAAGATATATAATTGATCATCATGATAAAAATAGAGAAGAAGTAGAATGCTATAGTAGTAATAAGATTATATTACCGCAGTATTCATCAACATCAGAAATTGTTGCTGAAATTTTATTAAGAAATGGAATAATTGTTCCAGAAGAAATGGAGTATAACTTATATTATGGTATTGCTTCTGATACATTCGGTTTTGAAAGATCAGTAACAGAAAATACAAAATTAATAGTAGAATTATTAAATTTATCTAATCAAGTTAGAGAAAATATTTTAACAGAAATGGATAAAATGACAGAAGAACAAATTCGATTATATAATAATGTAAAGGAATATTATCTTGATGGTGAATTTAAAATATTTACACTTTTAGAACCTATAGAATATGGAGATATTACTAAATATTTAAAACACAAAGAATTTGATAAGTTAACAGGTCCAACAAAAGAAAATCCAGTTACATGTTTTATAATTGGTTGTGGTAATAATTACTTTATTAAATTAAAGAAAAATCCTGAATATAATTTAGATATATTAAAGATTGCTGAAAATTGTAATGGTGGAGGGCACGAAAATCGTTGCGCTGGAAGATTTTTTAATACTGACTTTAAAACTGTTTTTGAAAAAGTTTTATATGAATATGATAAACTGAATCTAAAAAACAAACAAAAATTAAGGAAAAAATAGTTATAAAAATATAAAGGAGTAATTAAAATGAGTAGTGGTATTTTTGTAGGAAGTTTTGATCCATGGCATAATGGACATGAAGATAGATTGAAAAATGCATTAAAAATATTTGAAAAGGTTTACGTAATTATAGCGGATAATTATGAAAAAAAGAATTATTGGTTTAGTCAAGATGAAAGAGAACAATTAGTGAAAAAAAGCGTTAAAAAGTTTGGAAATAGGGTAGTTGTTAAATCTGCTGGGGTAAAAATGTTACATGATATTTGTCATGAAGAGCAAATTTTTAATGTTTTTCGTGGAGTTAAGTCAGGAAGAACATTGGAAGAAGAAATACGTCTTCAATTAGTTGTTAATTATATGGCTAATATTGAATATGGCGAAAAGATTTTATTTGTATACGACATTACTAGTGAAGATGATTTTAGAGGTTCAAGTATTATAAAAAAATTAGTTGTTAATGGAAAAGATGCATCCTCATTAATTCCTAGTGAGATAATCAAAGATATCTATGATAGAGGAAAAAGATATGTGTAATAAAGTTATAGGGATTACTGGGAAGTCTGGAAGTGGCAAATCTACAATAGTAAAAATGATTAATGAAATAATTCCTAACTCATGTGTAATTGATGTAGACAAAATTGGTCATGAAGCATTACGAAATCCTAAAATATTAAAAAATTTACTAAAAAAATTTGGAGATCAAATTTTAGATGATATTGGAAATATAGATAGAAAAAAACTAGGGGCTATAGTCTTTAAAGAAAATAGTAAAATGAAAGATTTGACAGATGAAACATATCCTTATATTTTACAAAGAATAGACAATATCGTTAAGTCTGCTAAAGGAATAGTTATTTTAGATTGGATTTTATTACCAGAACATCCAATTTGGAAAAATTGTAATTTGAAAATTTTAATTAAAAGTGATTCTCAAATTAGAAGAGACAAAGTTATTACAAGGGATAATATATCTTTAGATTATTTTAATGCTAGAGAAAAAACAAGTATTGAATATGACCTAAAACAATTTGATTTAATTTTTTCAAATGATTATATGCTGTCAACGTCAGTAAATATTGCTCATTCTATAGTTAAAAGTTTGAATAAGTATAATTAAATAAATATTTAAGTGAAATAATATGATTATAGATAAAATGAGATTCTTACTTTTTAAGTATAGTTTATTATACAAATAACAAATAAGTATTGTTAGTAATTAAACTATTTAATTATAATAAAACCTGAAAGGATGATTATAGTAGTTTAATTTCAATAATATAAGTATATAAGACAAATGATATACTGAAAATACATTTAATATTTATTAAAAATTTAAACTTTTAATAAATATTTAATATAAGGAAGTTTATATGTCATTGTTAAAAAATATAAAAGAAAAAGAGATTAAATTTATCTAATAAAATTTTATGGAGATAAAAATAACTAGTTTATGGAGGAAAAAAATGAATTATTTAGAAATAAGTGCTACAGTATTTGGATTATTACAAGGCTTGCTTGTAATGTTAAATAAAAGGAGTAATTGGGTTGCTTACATTATTCAAATGATATTTATGGTTTTATTCTCTTTAAGTGTAAATTTATATGGGGATGCCGTAAATAGCCTATGTTATATATTTGTAGGTGTTATTGGATTTATTATTTGGAATAAAAAGGATGAGAAGTATATCGGCTCGTGTTCATGGAAAGAAAGAATCTTTTATATTATAATAATGGCATTAGGAACATATATAGTTTATTTAGGTTTAAGAACAACAGATGATCCACTGCCTTTAATAGATGCTTTTACAACAGTATCTTCATTTGTAGCTACATATTATATGTTAATAAAAAAAATAGATACTTGGGTAATTTGGTTTGTTAATGATATATTTTATTGTGTTACTTACTGGCTATTACCAGATCAAGCATTATATTTATTTGCTCTTAATGTAATTTGGACATTTATGGCTGTTGGAAGTTTTATAAATTGGAAAAAAATAATGAATAGCAATAAAGGTAAGGGGTAGATTATTTTGAAAAAAGTATATATTGCAGGAAAATTTGATATAATAAAAAGTAAAAAATTATCTTTAAGTGAAAGGCTAGTCAATGACTTTAGGTCTATGTTATTAAAAGACTCATCGTTATTAACATATGCTCAAGATAATTTAAAAATAAATGATAAATATATATATAATGGTCCCTTTTATTGTGAACAAGCATCAAACGGAGATTATACATCAACTGATTGTAACATTGTATTAGAAAATGAATATTTAGCTGTAATGAATTCTGATATATTTATTGCAGTATTTGGAGAATCATTTTCCGTTGGAACGATAGTAGAATTAGATTGGGCTTTAGACAATAAAAAAGAAATAATAATTTTATATTGTGAGGAAAGCTCTAATTATACTATAAAGTCAGAATATTGGTTTGCCATAGCTAATGCTTTAAAAAAGAAAAAAGATATAAGAATATATACTTATAAAGAGAAAAAGGAATTAAATAATGTGTTGAGGGATGTTTTGTATGGTTAAGTATAAGGAATTAGAATTAATATATTCTTCGTTTATGTGCGATAAAAATTGTCCTTATTGTACTGCAAAAATAACAAAATGGCCAATAAGACAAGATTGTTTAGAAAAGCTTGAGGAAAAATTGGCTTTGTTAAAAAAGGAAAATGTTAGATTTAAATATTTCATAATATCAGGTAATGGAGAACCATCCTTAAATAGTTATGAAAGTCTAAAGATTATAAAAGACGCTGTAAATAAAGTTAATATATTTGACGAAAAGAGATTACAATCTAGTGGTAATATTTTTTATGAAGATGATAAATTTAATTTATTAAAAGATGATTTTATGATAGAAATTACAAGATGTTATTTTGATTCTAAAAAGGATATGGAAGTTTTAGGGTATAAAAGAGACTATATTAAAACATCTAACTTTAATAAAGCTAACAATATAAGACTTAATTATGTTATGTTACAAAATAAAAGTTTTGATGAATATCTAGAAGAAATTAAGATGTTCATTGATAGATATCCTAATATTAAAACAGTTAGTTTAAAAACTTTAAATTTAAATACATTTGATGGCAATATTAACAATCCATATTCTAAATGGATATTAAATAATGGCCTTACAAAAAAAGACTCAGATAAAATTATTGAGTATATGTCCAATAATGCTAAATTTAAATGTAAAGACGAAAAATTCTTTGATAGATATGAATGGATATATAAGAATATACCTATCACTTTTTATGTAAAAAAACTAGATTATGGTTATTCAAATATTGTATATTATGGTGGCGAATTAGTGGATTATCATTTGCAACCTATTAAATTAAAAAAAGAGGAGTTATAGACAATGGTTATGTTAAGATTAGGAAAAATTAACAATGAAGAGAAAAAATTTATTCCAACAAAAAAAGAATTTTTAGATAAATATTTGAATGAGATGAATTGTATTGAAGAATATATTCTAACTCAAACATATAAAGATGGTTATAAATATCGTGAATATAATGATGAAGGCGAGTTAAAATATACCAAAAACAAAAAAATGAATAAAATAACTGAAGTAGTAGAGATTACAAAAGAAGAATTTTATGAAGTTTTAAAAAGTAATAATTATAATTGCATAAGAAAAATAAGAAAATATTATATTGATGGTGATTATGAAATTGATGTTGATATATTTATGGAACCAGTAAAAATTACTATGGTAGAAGTTTCTAGTAATAAACCATTAGATAAGTATAATCCGCCTAAAGGATTTGTCGATGTAAGTAATATTAATGCTTTTGAAAATTTGTCAATTTATAATGGATCTATAAAATCAAATAATATTATTATAGAAGGAACAGATGGTGTAGGTAAAACTGTAACTGTTGAAAAATTGTTATCAAAAGGAATAATATGCCAAGATAGATCGGTGGAAAAAGTATCTAATTATATGTTTTTTAACATAAATATGAAAACTAGAGCTAAAAAAATTGAACAATTTTTGCTAAATAATAATATTATTATAATTATATTGATAAATAATGATAAAAAAGAGTTAGAATCTCGTATTAATTTAAGAAAAGTAATATCTGAATATGATCTAGATGCTTTTAAATATAATAAGTTGTATTTAGATACTTATAATTATATGAAAAAACAGAATATGTTACATAATCGTCTATTTTTAGTTGATTGCACTCATTTAACTATTGATGAGCAGGTGTCACAAGTAGAAAAAATAATATTGTATAAAAATAATTTACTATGATTTAATATAGTATGAAGTAGGTTATAAATACTACAAGAGGGGAGTTTTGGAATGAACAATAAAAATATTGCTGATTAAAATTGAAAAAAATGTTAAAAAAATACGATGACTATGGAGTAGACGATTTGTTTACTATTCCAACTGTATCTGATATTGAGTATAGATTTGGTGAAGAACAACCTAGCTTTTGTTGTAAAGAAGAAGCAGCTTTAACTGATTTTTCATCTATTCAAGGGTGTAAGGGATATTATCCGTCAAACGAATGGACAGTGGAAAAAACACGGAATGGTTATTATATAATAAATAATGGAAATATTTATACAAAGGAAACAGAAGAATTTTTAGTTATAAATCCAGATGGTTATTTAGAAAAACATTGTGAATTGGATTTAAAATATGGGATTAGAGTGGTATCACAATTTTCTAATATTAATCAACAAAGTTATTCGTTATCTTCTAATAATAATTTATTAACTTATGGAGAATATCCTCAGTTTGGGCCATCCATTTGTCTTGCAACAATTTTAGAACTTTTTTATTTAAACTCTCTATTGCCTGAAACAGGTAGAATTTTTACAGAATTAAGTTTTCAAAATGATTTGGATTATAAATTAAAACATAATCATATAAGGGAAATCAAACACGTTGAATATCAATTTCAGGTAAAAAATATATAAGAGCAATAGGACATTTTATGGTGCTAATATAACTTTAACAAATGATATGACTGTTATAAAACCAGATAATTTACTGTGGTTAGAGGTAACTCCAATAGATTGGATTATTTCTAATAAAAATGATAAAATAATGAGTAAAAATATTTTGGTTGCAGATATACCATATTTTCAAAATGTTAGAATTAAGAATGCCAAAGAAACTTTTTATTCATTAAATTATTTTTTGAATAATATATTTGCCAAAGAAATTTTACCAAAATATGATAGCACACGTCAAATTATAGAAGTTGATGATAGAATATTAAATAAAATGGATAAACAATTAAAAGAATTATGCAACAAACACCCTTATTTAATAAATAAGGAAGAAGTTGGTAACATGGTGCGTGAAATATTACTTGAAAGAAATCATAATGGAATTCAAAGAGTAAAAAAAAGAAGATAAAATATTTTAAGATTTTTTATACTCTAAAAGTTATTATGCATAACAGATGGTTATAATTGTGATGACAAAATAATATTTTATTTATAATGCTTGTTGATATATAATGTAGATCGAAAGGAGGGAAAGACTATGGAAAAGACTATGATTTTTGCTACAAATAACAAGGGAAAGTTACGAGAACTAAAAAGTATATTTGGAGAAGATATGATTACATCTTTAAGAGAAAACGGAATAACTTTTGATGTCGAAGAAGATCAAGATAGTTTTTATGGTAATGCTCAAAAGAAAGCAAGAGCACTATATGAAATTACAGGAAAACCTGTAATAGCTGACGATTCAGGCCTTTGTGTAAAAGCATTAAATGGATTCCCTGGCGTTTTTACACATCGTTTTTTAGGAGAAGGAAAAACTGATGAACAAATTAATGAAGCAATTATTCAAAAATGTAAAAATATTCAAGATAAGAGTGCAAAAGTAGTTTGTTGTTTAGTTTATTACGATGGAAAAAATGAAATAGTAGCCGAAGGTGAAATATATGGAAATATAACAGCTCCTCGTGGAAACAATGGTTTTGGTTTTGATCCTATTTTTGAATTATACAATGGAAAAACTTTAGCAGAAATAGATAGTGCTACTAAAAATCAATGTAGTGCGAGATTTTTAGCTGCTAAGCAAATGAAAGAAAAAATGCAAAATATACATGGTAAATCAAAAAAAATAAGATAATTATATAATTAATTATGCGTAGAAAGTGATTGAAAGATCACTTTTTTTATTTTTATGTAGAAACTTTAGTTATGTAGAAAGTTAATGAAAAAAGACTTAAAAATAAGACTTTTTACTTAAAAACTTTCTACATAATTTTTATTTATTTCATATTATTTTTTAACCAATTATCTAAATCATCTTTTTTATGATTATTATATTTATTTTTTGTATTAATCGTTTCAGAATTTCTAAGAATTTCTTTTCGCTGTTTTCTTGAATCAGGAGTAGCATATATTTCAGTTGAAGAAATTGTACTATGACCTAAAAATTCTTTAACATACAAAAGTGGTGTACCATTATTGTAAAGATGTGTTGCTTTAGTATGACGAAACGAATGTGGAAAATAATTATTTTTAAAATAATTTGAATACTTTATTTTTAAATCATTAACTAAAGTAGTTATTATCTTATTAATGCTATTTCTATAATATTTTCTCTTTTGCATTGAGTAAAATAAATAATCATCTCCATAGTTTGTATAAACTTCTTTTAAATATTTGTTTATAAGTTTTACTAATTCATCACTAATAGGAACAACTCTAACTTTATTACCTTTGCCATATAAAGTAATACTGGCATTGTCTGATAAATTTAAATCATTTAATTTAATATTTATAAATTCTGACACTCTTGCACCAGTTTCATAAAGTACACAAATCATAGTTAATTTTTTTAAATCTTTAGAGTTATTTAAATAATTTATCATTATTCTAATCTCATCTTCCGAAAAATATGATATTATTTTATTA
>CALVXR010000038.1 GCA_944371445.1 uncultured Bacilli bacterium | reverse complement strand
TTATTAAAATTATTAATATCCATATGCTTCATAATACATCACTAATATAATTATAATACAAAATTAGAAAAAATAAAAATGCACCCATAGGGTGCGCATGACAAAATTTATTTTGTCATTTTTTTATATACTAGGAAAATTCTTTTCAAAGGAAAAAAGCATTGACGAACATTTATTCGTGTGATATTATGTTTATAAGGTGATGGCGATATGAAAATATATAAAGCATATAAATTTAGACTATACCCAAATAATAAACAACAAAAATTAATAAACCAAACTTTAGGAAGCATAAGATTTATTTATAATATGATGCTGTATGAAAAAGAAAAAGCATATAAAGAAAATAAAACTATCAAAACTAAAAATGACCTTATAAAAGAACTACCACATTTAAAACAAAAATATACATGGTTAAAAGAAATAGATAGTATGGCATTAAGTACAGCTATGTTTGACTTAGAAGATGCATTTAAAAATTTTTATAAGACAAAAAATTATCCTAAATATAAGAGTAAATATAAAAAAAATACATATCGTACAAATTATATAAAAAACACATATAAAGACAAAATATATGAAAATATAAAAATAGATATGGAGAATAAAACAATAACTATGCCCAAATTAAACCAAATAAAAATAAGAGGATATAGAAAAACAAAAGAAATAAAAGGGAAAATAATAAATGCAACAATAAGTAAAGAAATAAATAGATACTATGTATCAGTGTTATATGAAATAGAAAAAGAAGATAAAAAAATAATTCCATCAAAAGTTATAGGAATAGATCTAGGAGTAAAAGATTTAATAATAACAAGTTATGGAGAAAAATATAAAAATAATAAATACATAACAAAATATGAAAATAAAATAAAAAACTTACAAAAATGGATAAGTAAAAAAGAAAAAGGAAGTAAAAATTATTATAAAATAAAAACCAAACTAAAAGAAACATATAAAAAACTAAAAAATGCAAGAAAATATAGAGTACATAAAATAACAAAAGAAATAGTAAAAGAAAATGATCTAATAATAACAGAAAAAATACAAGTGAAAAAACTAATAGAAAAAAAAGAAATATCTAAATACATAAGTGATGCATGTCTAAGTGAAATAATAAGACAATTAGAATATAAAAGCAAGTGGGAAAATAAATATTTTTACCAAATAAGTACATATTATCCAAGCAGTCAAATATGTAATCACTGTAATGAAAAAAATATAGACACAAAGGATTTAAATATAAGAACATGGATATGCGAGAAATGTAAATGTGAAAACGATAGAGATATAAATTCAGCACTAAATATAATGTGGGAAGGAATAATAAAAAATAAAAAAATGTTTATATAAGCAATAGTTAGATAAGTTTAATATAAATATATAAAATAAATAAGTACGGTAGCGACTATCGGAAATTAGTCTCTGGAGGAAAAAGCGAAAGCCACCGAAGAAGGAGAAATATCTAATCGTGAGATTAGATGCAGTTAAATTTATTTAACTTTTGTTCTAATATATTATACATAGGAGCAGTAGTATGGAAATTTTAAAAATAACGACTGATGATATAAAAGAAGAAAAGAGATTTAAAGAGGGATTTGAATCAATTATATATACATATAAAGATGGTTCGTTAATAAAAGTATATTATGATAGAAAGTATTTTTTAAAAAATACATTAAAAAAAATTGAACTATTTTCTCAGTTATCGATTCCTTTTGTAGCTCTTCCACAAAAAATGGTAGAATTAAGCGGTGAAAAAGTAGGATATTCTATGCAAAAAATAAATGGAATTACTTTAGATGTTGCTAGAAGAATCTTAACAGAAGAAGAAATTATAAAAATTTTAAAAAAATTGGAGAGAATTTTAGAAGAGTTACATAAGCATGATATTGTTGTTGGTGATCTTAATCCTCAAAATATACTTACTGATGGAGAGGATGTTTACTTACTTGATATAGTCTGTTCTAAAATAGGAAATTATAATTTTTCTGAAAAAAGTAAAACAATGTCAGTTTATCTATCATATAATAAAATTGTTGATAAAAGAATGGATAATTTTATGCTTAATATTTTGACAGTTTATATGTTAAATAGAAATTTGTTATATGATAACATTGTTTCAGTTTTAGAGTATGTAGTTGATAATTATTTTACAGGACATAATAAATTAGATTTTAAATTAGTAGGAATAGAAGATGATTTAGAATCATTAAATGTGATTTTTGATATGTTTAGTGAGCAGAGTAAAAATGAATTGTTATTATTAACTCATTTAGAGAAAAAAAATCAAGCAAATAATATTAAAAAATAGTAATAAAAACTATTTTTTTTCATATATTCTTATAGGAGGAAATTATATGGACAAGGATAGAACTATTACTAATTATAATCATATGATTACTATTACAGAAAGAAAAAATATTATTATAACAGGTGTAAAAAAAATAGAAAGTTTTGATGACGAAGAGTTTTTAATGGAAACAACTATGGGTTTTTTAATATTAAAGGGAGAGTCTTTAGAAATAATTAAGTTAGATACATATCAAGGTAATGTTTCTATAAAAGGTATTGTTAATAGCATGGAATATATGGAAAATAAAGGAAGTAAACCAAAAGAAGAAAGTGTATTTAATAAATTGTTTAAATAATGAGTTTAAAAGTACAAATTAATTTGATATTAGCATCTATTTTATTTGGAACTTTATTTTCTTTATATCTAAGATTTTTATATCCATATATAAAAAAACAAAAGAAATATGATTATTATTTTTTATCTTTTTTTACAGTATTTAACTTTACATTGATATATTTTATTATGCTTCAAAAAATAAATAATGGAATATTACATATATATTCGTTTTTTTGCATAGTAATTGGTTTTATACTAGAACATACTTTACATTCACTTCTTGATAATCATATAAAAAAATGATATACTCTTTTAATAGATAGAGGTGATTAAATGGCTAAGCAAAAGAAAATATCCAAAGCATCTAAAAGACGTCTTATGATATTTGGAACAATATCTTGTTTTATTATGCTTTTTTGCTTAGTAGATTTAATTACATATTCTTATAAAATAAAAAAATTAACTATAGAAGAAGCTAGACTTACAAATCAGTTAAATGATTTGAAAGAAGAAGAACTTGATTTAAAAAATGAAGTTACTAAACTTAAAGATCCAGAATATTTAGCAAGATTTGCAAGGGAAAATTATCTTTATTCCAAAGATGGTGAATATGTAATAAAAGTAGATGAAGATAATATAAAAAAGGATAAAAGTAAAAATGATAATATCTTATATGAATATAAAATATATATAATAATTGTTGCTATAGTACTTTTAATTACAATAACTTATATAATAAAAACTTTAAAAGGTTCTTCAAATAAAAGTAAAAAATAAAAATACTGGTTATCAGTATTTTTATAATTTAAAGTCATTTATAATATCATCTTCCATATTTTTTCCATCAAAATATGTTTTAGGTTCAAAATGACTTAATTTTCCCACTATATTAGCTGGGAATTTTTTAGTAAGCTCATTATAATCAGTTATTATATCATTATAATATTTACGAAGAGCTACTATTTCTGATTCAGATTCATTAAGACCAATCTCTATTTTGATGAAACTTTCATTTTTTTGTAGTTCCTTGTGTTCTTCCTTATAATTATTAAATTCATTTATGGCATCATAAATTTTTCTATCTAGTTCAAAGTTACTTAGTTTTCTAGAACGTAGCTTTACTATAGAATCTAAAACATCTTCTTCCTCATCCAAAATAGATTTTATAACACCTATAGATTTGTTGAGCAAATCAAATCTTTTCCTTAATATAGAATCAATTGAGGCTTCGGCTTCATTTATTTTTATATTGTAACTTTGAAATCTATTATAAATACTTGCATATATTATAAGAATTAAACTACATATCATTAAAAGTAATAAGACTATCATTGTAAAAAGCATACTATCACCCTAATAAGAGTATAGCAAATATTTAAAAAATTATCAATTAAACATTTTCATTTCTAATATATTTTTTTATATTTTCGTCAAATTCAATAAAATCTACATATATATTAGGAAGTAATGTAAATATTCCGTTTTCTGGATGACTTAAAATAATGTGATCTCTTCCAGATGCTTCAATAATACCACTGAATACTCTGTCAGTCCAGTCTTTAGAACCTGGGAAAGTCATATAAACGGTAGCTTTTATAGGTTCAACTTTTTTGAGTATACCTTCAATATAATCTTCATTTAAATTATTTCCAGTAGTAGGTGCTGTAGTCTGATTTGGAGTTTCGTTTTTTCCATAATAAAGTGGACTACCTATATTATTATTAGAATAAAAATTAGGATAAAATTCGTTATTCATATAATTCTCCTTTCATAAAAATTTATGAAATATAAATAATAAATATGCAAATAAAAAAAATAATGTTATAATAATTGGGTATTAGAGGTGATATTATGCCAGAACTACCAGAAGTAGAAACTGTAAAAGAAACATTGAAAAAACATATACTTAATAAAAAAATAGTTGATGTAAAAGTATACTATGAAAATATAATTTCAGCACCTAAAAGTAATGAATTTATAAAAAAATGTATAGGTAAAAAAATAATTGATATAAAAAGAAGAGGCAAATGGCTAATTTTTGATTTAAACGATTATTATCTGGTTTCTCATTTACGTATGGAAGGTAAATATTTTATTAGAAATAAGGATGATGAAAAATTAAAACATGAACATGTTAGTTTTATTTTTTCTGATAATACTAGTTTAAGATACAATGATACTAGAAAATTTGGTAGAATGTATTTACTTGAAAAAGACAAGGCTTTTAGTGTAATGCCACTTTCGGAGCTTGGCCTTGAACCTTTTGATGAAAAACTTACTATAAATTACTTAAAAGAAAAATATAAAAATAAAAGATTACCTATTAAAACTGTTTTACTTGATCAAACAATAGTAGTTGGTATTGGAAATATATATGCCGATGAAATATTATTTTTAAGTAAAATTAATCCTTTAAAAAGATGTAGTGAACTTAATGATGGTGAATTGTTATTAATTATTGAAAATACTAAAAAAGTTTTAAAAGAAGCTATAACATTAGGGGGAACTACTATTATATCTTATGAATCTAGTGAAGGTGTTCATGGAAGATTTCAAAATAAGTTACTAGTTCATACCAAAACAGAATGTCCGTTATGTAAAAATAAAATTGAAAAGATAAAAGTTGGTGGAAGGGGAACTTATTTTTGCCCTATATGTCAAAAATAAATTTATTATAAATTTATTTTTTTCGTTAAATAAAATATAAAGTGCACAATTAAGTGCATTACGACATAAAATGTGTTTTCATAAGAAAATGCACATTTTTTAGTTGATTTAAAAAGAAAATATATAAAAAATTTATAAAATATGATATACTATTGATTGTCAAAGAACATTAGTTCCACGACAAAAAGTGTAGGAATTGTACATTTTTTAAAACTAAGTGCACAATCCCCACATTATTAAAATTATGGGTATGGCAATTTATTTGTCGAGATAATTATAGTTGATAGCTATAATTATTTTTTTTAATAGTTTAATAATTTTTTATTCAATATAACTTTGTCAGGTTTTATATAATAACAATTAATCAAATTTAAAATATATTCATCACATAAAAATAACATAGCTTCATATGGAGATTTACCATTGAGTGAATCTCTACATAACGAATTAATATTATTCATTATTAAATCACAATCTTTTTGAGTAATATTTTTAAATGATGAACCTTTAGGTAAAATATATCTAATAAATTCATGATTTTTTTCAATCATACCTTTTTGACAAGACATATGTGGGTCACAAAAGAATAAATGAGAAACATATTCACCAGTTGAATGAATACATTCAATATTATTAACATCAAAAAATTCACGTCCATTATCGGTGAGAATAACAGAGAATAATTGTTTATAAATATCTAAAGGAATAATAGATTGTAATGTTTCAAATATTCTAGTTACTTCTTCTGTAGTTTGTGACTCTAATTTAAATATTAACATAAACTTAGATTTTCTCCATAATAATGTAAGAAAACAATCAGATTCATCTTTTAAACCTTTCACAGTATCCATTTCAACAATATTTAAGTCAGGATTGTTAGAAGTAAATTCAATGAAATCAGAATATTTTCTATTAATCAATATTTCACGTTCTTTTCTAGTTCTTCTCTTATTTGAATTTTTTCTTTTTTTATATTTAACTATTCTAGGAAAATCTAAAGGTCCAAATTCAAAAACACCATTATTAATGTAGTTATAAAAAGAAGGTTTAGAAAAATTTAAAATATCAGGGTAATTTATATATAAGTGATTAATAGTTTGACCTTTTTTAATAAGAGGTGTAAGAGTTGTATTGATTACATAAACTTCTTCAGGAGTTAAATTAATACCTTTTCTAGAATCACTTTTAATTTCTCTATAAGAATCATCAGCTTTTCTAGCATAATAAGTATATCTTTCTTTTCTACAACCACTTCTAGATTTACAACCATTACAAACATAAGGTGATTTATCTAATTTAGGACAATGAGGATCATAATTAGGATTTTCATAAATATTTCCACAATTCCAATTAGAAGGTTTAGAAAAAGTTTTATTTCTATCTATTTCTCTTAATACAGAAGAATGATTTCTATTAATTTCATTTGCGATTTGATTAATTGATTTATTATTATTTAATCCGTCTTCAATATTTTTTCTATCTTCATAAGATAGATGACAATAATTTGCCATTTTCAATACCTCCTTTAATGACAAATAAATTGCTTATGTAATATTATAAAACATTATAAAACTTACTGCACAATAATTGTGCACTTCATTTTTTAAAATACAAATTTATTTTTTTATTGATTTTAAGACTAAAAAAGTTGATTTTTATAGTGATTTTGTGATATTATTGTAAGTGCGAAATGGAGGAGTATGTAAATGAAGAAAACAAAAATTATTTGTAGTATAGGACCTTCAAGCTGTAATCCAGATGTAATGGAAAAAATGGTCCTAGCAGGTATGAATGTAGCTAGAATAAACTGTTCACATGCAACTTTAGAAGAAAAAATTGGTGTTGTAGAATCAGTACATGAAGTTACTAAAAGAACAGGTATTAATGTAGGAATTTTATATGATACAAAAGGACCAGAATTTAGAAATGGTATGCTTGAAAATGATGAAATTAATTTAGTAGAAGGAAAAACAATAAGAGTTGTAAAAGAAGAAGTACTTGGAAACGAAGAAAGATTTTCTGTAAATCATCCACAAGCTTTAGATTCTTTAAAAGTTGGAGATGTAATTTTACTTGAAAATGGACTTATGAAAATAGAAGTTATCTCTACTGAAGATGATGGTGTAACATGTAAAGTTGTTAATGGTGGAGTTTTAGGAAATAAAAAAAGTCTTAATGCACCTGGAGTAAAATTAGACATTCCATTTATTAGTGATGTAGATAGAGAAGATTTAATTTATGCATGTCATCATGAAGCAGACTTTGTAGCACTTTCTTTTGTAAATACTAAAGAAGATGTACTTGAAGCTCGTGAAATATTTAAAGCAGAAGGTAGAGAAGATATAAAAGTAATTTCTAAAATAGAAAGTATGCAAGGTATTGATAATTTAGATTCTATTATAGAAGTATCTGATGGTATTATGGTAGCTCGTGGAGATTTAGGTGTAGAAGTTCCAATGCATTCACTTCCAATTTATCAAAAATTAATGATTCAAAAATGTCGTGAACAAGGTAAATTCTGTATTGTAGCAACTGAAATGTTAGAATCAATGAAGAAAAGTGCTAGACCAACTAGAGCAGAAGTATCTGATGTAGCTAACGCTGTATTAGATGGTACAGATGCAGTTATGTTATCAGGTGAAACAACAGTTGGTAAATATCCAGTTGAAGTTGTTCAAAATATGGCTAGCATTTGCGAAAATGCTGAAAAATATTATGACTATGATTACGAATTTGAATCAGCTCGTAAAGTTGATGTTACAGAAACTATTGCAAGAAGTGTAATAGATTGTGCAAAAAGTTTAGATGTAAAAGCTATAGTAGCAGCAACTATGAGTGGATATAGTGCAAGAAAAATTAGTAATTTAAAACCAGAAAGTATTATCTTAGCTGCTTGTCCAACTAAAGAAGTAGCTAGAAGTTTAGCTCTTAACTGGGGAGTATATCCTGTACTTACACCAGTATATAACAGTACTGATGAGGTTGTTAATGATTCAAAAGAAAAAGCTACAAATTTCTTAAATTTACAAGAAGGAGATATCATTGTTATAACAGGTGGATTCCCTAATAATACTAAAGTTAAAACTACAAACTTCTTAAAAATTGAGAAAATATAATAAAAAAAGCTTATTTAATAATAGGCTTTTTTTGATACTCATCTTTAATAATTTTTATTTTTGTTTCTTCATCAAATATAGAGGCATATGCTTTTGTAGCTCTAAATTCAAGTTCTAGAATTTTACTTGTGTTTTTCTTATAATTAGTTATTACAGGAATATTTATATCTTTTTTTACTTGATTTAAATAATGCTTTCCTTTTTTACTGAACCCAAGTATTCTTATATAATCAATATCTTTTGTATGGATATCTTCATCTTTAGTAAAATTGCATAATATATGAGTAAACATTCTAGATAATCTATTATAAGTATATCTTTTTGATTTAATTTTCATTATTAATTCATCATAACTTTTAGAATCTAAAATTTCTTTTTTTATTTTAGGTGCTAAACCTTCATCAACAGATTTGTATTTATCTAAATCATCTTCGGTTAAAATTTTGTATTTTAAAATAGGAAAATAATCTTCCATAGTAATAATTCTGTTTAGCTTATTTTTAGTTTCTTTTGGAATTGTATGATCCATATTAATATTATTTCTTAAATTACTTCTGATAGTACTAGCGCTCACTATACTGTTATTTATATCACTATTATGATATGAATTTGTTCTTTTTATTGCTATAGGGGTTATATTGCTATTTAATTTATTTATAGCTTTTATATAACTGATTCCAAGTAAATCATTAGGGTTATCAATTTTATTTAATCCAAGCTCATATAAAGCTTTACTCATAGATGTAGGATAATTAAGACCTTTATCTAAGTATTTTTTTACTGACATATTATAATTTGAACTATTTTGAATATTTGCTATTTCAGTTAATTCATTTATATCACTTGTTTCACTACCAAATACAATATTATCTACTTTTAAGTAATTTAAAAGAGATATACCTCCATATGCAAATGTATCAGCACTTTGAGTAGCAAATACAAATGGAAGCTCTACTACAATATCAACTCCATAAAGGAGTGCAATAGAAGTTCTATCCCATTTATTTAAAATATTTACTTCTCCTCTTTGCATAAAATAACTGCTCATAACAAGAATAATACAATTATCTTTATTTAATTCTTTAACTTTATTTAGATGATAAATATGACCATTATGAAATGGATTATATTCACATATGATTCCAGTTGCTTTCATGGTGCCTCCTTTTTTTTATAATAACATACTCTTTTTAATTAATAAATATATATTGATTTTTTTTATTAATTTTAGTATAATTATAACGCTTGGTGGTGATATATTGTTTATTGATTTAATAAAACTAAAAAATGGTATTGAAGATAAGGTCATAATAAATGAAAATTTACAAGTATCAGAAGATCTACTAAAAAAAGCTAAAATAATTAGTTTAGATAATGTTAAAGTAGAGGGTGAGATTACTAGAAATTCAAATTATGATTTTTACGTATCACTTGATATTTATGGTACTATGATTTTGCCATGCAGTATTTCTTTAAAACCAACAAATTATGATTTTAGTATTAAAATAGATGAAAATTTATTAACATTACTTGAAGAAATAGACGAAAATGTAAAAAAAGTAGAAAATACTATTGATATTTTTCCAATAATATGGGAAAATATATTAATGGAAATTCCCATGAGAGTTGTAAACTCTGATATATCTTCAATAAAAAAAGAGGGTAAGGGATGGAAATTAATCGAAGAGGATGAAGAAGAAGAAAATATAAATCCTGAATTTGCTAAATTAAAAGATTTATTTAAATGAAAAGAGGTGTTATAAATGATGAAATTAGAATTACAATTATTTGCTGTTCCATTTAGAAAAGTAAGTAAAACTAGAGGAAGAAAAAGAAGAACACATTACAAAATTAGTGAAAATGCAACAGTTAAATGTCCAAAATGTGGAGAAGAAGTAAGACCACATAGAGTATGTAAAGCTTGTGGTACATACAAAGGTAAAGAAGTTGTTAAAACAGCTGAATAATCAGTTGTTTTTATTTTTTTATTGACACGAACTAATGTATGTGTTACAATCTTTTTAGGTGATATTATGATAAATTTATATATTGATTTTGATGGTGTAATTGTTGATACTATAGAAACTTCTTATGAAATGATTAGAAAAGAAGGTATTGATACAAAAGATTATGATGCAGTAGCACAGTTTTATAGCAAACTTGATTGGAAAAAATTTTTAAATGATTCTAAACAAATTAATAATAGTTTTGAAAATATAAAAAAATTAGTTAATAGTGGTTTATTTTATGTTAACATATTAACACATGTAACAACACTTTATGAAGCAGAAGAAAAAATAAAATATTTAAGAAAATATTTAGATGATATTACAATTATTACAGTTCCTAAGAAAATATCTAAAACAAAGATGGTTTCTGCTAAAGACGCAATTCTTATTGATGATTTTTCTAAAAATTTAGTAGAATGGGAAAAAGAAGGGGGAATTGGTGTTAGATTTAATTTAGACTTAGAGAGTAAAGGATTTTATGTGATTGATAGATTAGATAAAATAATTGATTTTGTCGAAAATAAAATATAGAGTTAAAACTCTATATTATTTCTTTTGAAAAATTTTTTCACTTTCATTAATATGCGACTTTTCTATATCAAGTGTCATAATTGCATCACAGATTTTATAATAATAAAATCTAATTATACTAGTATAATCTTCATATTTCATTCCTCTTATTAAGCATTCTTTATATTCGTCTCTTTCACTAATTTCAACATATATAGGTGGTATATCTATTTTTTTTAACAGTAATGCTAATAAAGCTCTAAATGTTCTTTTATTACCGTCAGCAAAAGGTTGTAATTTAATTAAATTCGTTACTAATATAACACAATTATTTATATATCCAAAAATGTCGTTACTTTCAAGAGGTTTAAATATATCATTTGAACTGCTTATATACGAATTAAATATTTTTTTTGCTTCACTAGCAGTTGGAATTTCCATATTTAAATCATACATGATAGGATCAGTATCACGTAAACTCCCTCCAAAACTAGGATCTGGGCATTTTGAATATAGTTTTTGATGAAGTAGTAAAGATGTTACAAAGATATTAAAATAATCTTTAGAAAAATCAAAATTTTCAATGTAATCGTAAATTTCTCCTAGCCCCATTTGTTCTTCTTTACTAACATTTGTTTCAATTCTGGCCTCATTAAAGATAAATTGTTTTTTATATTCTTTTATTATATAAGAAAATTTAGGTTTATCTACAAATCCATAATATGTTGTAATTATATTTTCTGGAATAAAATTATCACTAGAATAAAGGTTATTTTCTTTTTTTCTTTTTTTGTATCCATCCATCACTTTTTTTATAAAAAATCTTGCTTCATCATTATTCATAGTTATTCACCTCTTTTGGACTAATATTATAATAGTAATAAATTTTTTGTCAAATTAATAACAATTATTAAGTATATAAAATAAATTTATATTTTATTAGCACTCTTACTTGACAAGTGCTAATAATAGGTATATAATTCATTTAGTAGTTTGAATACTACTAGAATGGAGGGATATGTATGAATGGAGTAAATCCTTATGAAGAAAATTTACAAAAACCACTTGAAAAATATGGTAGAAATATTGTTCAAAGTGTTAAAGATGGTAAAGTAGATCCTGTAATAGGTAGAGATGATGAGATTCGCTCTATTACTCGTATACTTTCTCGTAAAACTAAAAATAATCCAGTATTAATAGGAGAACCAGGTGTTGGTAAAACTGCTATTATAGAAGGATTAGCTCAAAGAATAGTAAAAGGGGATGTTCCTGCATCATTAAAAGGTAAAACAATTTGGGAACTTGATATGGGAGCGTTAATAGCTGGTGCTAAATATCGTGGTGAATTTGAAGAAAGATTAAAAGCGGTATTAAAAGAAGTAAAAGATAGTAATGGTGACATTATTATGTTTATAGATGAAATTCATATGATAGTAGGAGCAGGTGCCCTAGAAGGAGCAATGGATGCTGGAAATATGCTTAAACCAATGCTTGCAAGAGGTGAAATTCATGTAATTGGTGCAACTACTTTAAATGAATATCGTAAATACATTGAAAAAGATGGAGCACTTGAACGTAGATTTCAAAAAGTACTTGTAAAAGAACCAAATGTACTTGATACTATTACAATTTTAAGAGGTCTTAAAAAAAGATTTGAAGTTTACCACGGCGTAAACATTAAAGATAAAGCAATAGTAGCAGCAGCAACTTTATCAGATAGATATATAACAGATAGATTTTTACCTGATAAAGCAATTGATTTAATTGATGAAGCATGTGCTACTATAAGAGTACAAATGGATTCAGTTCCAACAGAACTAGATACATTATCTAGAAACATTATGAGGCTTGAAGTAGAAAGACAAGCACTAAAAAAAGAAAAAGATGATATATCAGTAAAAAGAGTAGAAGAAATAGATAAAAAATTATCAGAAATGAAAGAAAAAGAAAAAGAACTTAGAAAATCTTGGGAAGAAGAAAAAAGTATTAATGATAAAATAAATAAAAAGAAAGAAGAGATTGAAAAAAATAAATTTAAATTAGAGCAAGCTGAAAATGAATATAATCTAGAAGAGGCTGCTAAAATAAGACATGGTGTTCTTCCTAAGCTTGAAAGTGAACTAGAGGCTCTTAGAAAACAAGACAATTCTAAAATATTAAGTGATACTGTTGATGAAGAATCAATCGCATCTATTATTTCTAAATGGACTAATATCCCTGTTAGTAAATTAGTAGGGACAGAAAAAGAAAAACTTTTACATTTAGAGGAAAATCTTAGAAAAAGAGTTAAAGGACAAGATAAAGCATTAAAACTTGTAAGTGAAGCTATACTTAGAAGTAGAGCAGGAATAAAAGATCCTAATAGACCAATTGGTTCATTTATATTTTTAGGACCAACAGGTGTAGGTAAAACTGAAGTTGCTAGATCACTTGCATATGAACTTTTTGATGATGAAAGACATATGGTAAGAATAGATATGAGTGAATACATGGAAATGCATTCAGTATCGAGATTAGTTGGTGCTCCTCCTGGCTATGTAGGTTATGACGAAGGTGGACAGCTTACTGAAGCAGTTAGAAGAAATCCATATAGTATAGTTTTATTTGACGAAATAGAAAAAGCTCATAAAGACGTATTTAATATTTTGCTTCAAATACTAGATGATGGTAGAATTACAAATTCACAAGGAAGAACTGTAGACTTTAAAAATACAATAATTATAATGACTTCTAATTTAGGTAGTGAACATATATTGGAAAATAAAGAAAATGCAGATAAATTAGTTATGGAAGAATTAAAACATTCATTTAAACCAGAGTTTATAAATCGTATAGATGAAATAATAGTATTTAACTCACTTTCTAAAGAAGTTGTTTATGATATATTAGATAAAATAATAAAAGAAATAGAAAATCGTTTAAGTGATAAAAAAATTAAAATAAATTTATCTAAAGAAGCAAGAGAATATATAATAGAAAACGCTTATGATGAAAGATTTGGGGCAAGACCTATAAAAAGATTTGTATCTAGAAACTTAGAAACTTTAATTGCTCAAAATATTATAGCTGATAAAATAAAATTTAATTCTACTATAGAAGTTGATGTAAAAGATAATAATTTAATAATTAAATAATCAAATGATAAGAACAATATTTAAGTTTATTGCTTAATATTGTTTTTTGTTTTATAATATATAGCCGAAAGGAAGAGTTTTATGAAATTAAAAAAAACATTTAAGAGAATAAAAGAAAAAATTGTAAAAAAAATATTAGAAATACTAATTTATTTTGAACAAAAAAGAATTGGTAAATGTGAAGTTGTTTTAGATAAAGGCAAAATTATTATAAATATATATGTATCACAAAAATGTCTATATGATAATAATGTATATTTTATAAAACCTAAAGTCCCTAATAGCACGGTAAATTATATTATAAATGACTTGTACATTTATAAAAAAATAAAAATAATTAGTAGTGATAATTCTAATGTTATTATAAAAAATTCTTATATAGATTCTCCAATAAATTTTATCGGTGGTAAAATAGAGCTTGAAAACAATATTTATACAAAAGAAAATATAAAAGATAATACAGGAACTAGTATTGGAGGAACAGTAAATCATATTAAATTTAAAAATGAAACCATTTATAATAAAGGATTAGTTATTAGTTTTAAAGCAAATAAGTTTGAATTAGAAGATAGTAAAATTAATATATTTGATACTAGTTTAGATATTAAATATATTATAGTAAAAAATAGCAGTATAAACTTAAATAAATTAGAATTTTTAAATAATGAAGTATCATATTTTAAAGAAAGTAATGTTAAATCTAATTTTATGAAAACAAGTACTAAAAAATTGATTAATAAAAAAAGTAAAATAAAAACTTTTGCTTTAGATTATAATGGAAAAATGGTTAATACAGGAGAACTATTAAGATTAGATACAACATCTTTAGATAGTGAAAAAAACTTAAGATCAAATTTAACAACTAAATTAATAAAATTAAAAGAAAATTTAGAAAATAGTAAAAAGCAAATTTTAGAAAAAGTTTGTGAAGATTTAGAAGAAAGAAAAGTAAAAAAATATTTAAAAAAATAAAGACAACCTTTTAAAAATATGATATCCTTATAATAAGAGGAAGAGTAATGTTAAAGGGAGTGTGTTTTATGAAAAAACTAAATTGGTTAATGGTTATTATGTTTACAGTTATTTTACTTAGTGGTTGTGCAATGAAACAAGAAATTACTATGAAAATTAATAAAAACAAATCTTTAGAATTAAGTTTTATATCAGCATTTGATGATGAACTTATAGATATGATGATAACTTCAGATAAAGAAGAAGATAGTCTTACCGAAAATACAGAGGAATATACAGATGAAGAAAGATGGGACTTCTTAGAAAAAAGTTTAAAAGATGGAGAAGATAGTTTATTTAAAGAAGCAAATGAAAGTAATTTAAAAGCTGAAAAATATGAAAAAGATGGTTTTAAAGGTTATATTTTTACGGGTAAAATAGCTAGTATTGATGAAATAACTGTTAAAAATGAAAATGAATTAGATGCAAGTGATATAACAGAGATAGCAGATTCTAAATTATTTATAAAAAATAAAGATGTTTACAAAGCAGTGTTACCATTTGATACCAATGGCGAATATGATAGTTCAACTATACCAAGTAATATGGGAATTGATATGAAACTTATAGTTACTCTTCCAAATAAAGCTATAAGTAGTAATGCAACATCCGTATCAGAAGATGGAAAAACGCTTACATGGGATTTAATGAAACTAAGTGGAGAAAATATTACTTTTGAATTTAAATTTCCTCAAAACACAATGTTAACTATTTCACTTATAATAGGAATTATCATAGTTTTTGTAATTGTTTTAGCAGCAATCATTTCAAATAAAAAAGATAAATCAAATAGTAACTTAAATAAGGATGAAGAAAATCCAACTGATTTTAATACTTTAAATAAAGAAATATTAAAAAATAATGGTAATCAAGGAATAATGGATTTATATAATACTCAAACATCTTTAAAAAAAATAACAGATGTTCAAAATTTTAATGAAAAAGTGAATGATAGTAACATTAATCAAGATATAACAAATTTAACTAATAATGAAAAAGCAAACGAAAATAATATGGATCAGGATATAACAAATTCAATAATTAATGATAATAATCAAGATAAGCAAAGCTAAATATGCTTTGTTTTTCTTTTATTTACTAAATTTACCTTAAAAAACTGGTAATTTACTTCATTTTATTATATAATATATAGGCGAATATGATAAATATGAGGAGGCAATATGTTTGAAAATTTAGGAGAGAGACTTACAAGAGCTGTTGATAAAATAAAAGGATACGGGAAATTAACTGAAGATAATATCAGTGAAGTAACAAGAGAAATAAGACTTGCTTTATTAGAAGCAGATGTTAACTATAAAGTAGTTAAAGAGTTTATAAATAATGTAAAAGAGAAAGCCCTTGGTGAAGAAGTTGCTAAAAGTTTAAAACCAGGTGAAGTTTTTGTAAAAATAGTAAAAGATGAACTTGTAGAACTTTTAGGTGGTGATAGTGCACCACTTAATACAAAAGGAAATCCAGCAGTACTTATGCTTGTAGGACTTCAAGGTAGTGGTAAAACAACAACCAATGCTAAACTTGCTAATTATTTGAGAAAAAAAGAAAAGAAAAAACCTCTTTTAGTAGCATGTGATGTATATAGACCTGCTGCTATAGATCAGTTAAAACAACTTGGAAAGGAACTTTCAATTCCAGTATATGAAGAAGGAAATAATGATCCAGTTATTATTTCTAAAAATGCAATTAACTATGCTAAAGAAAATGGATATGATTATGTACTTATAGATACAGCTGGTAGGCTTCATATAGATGAAAAATTAATGGAAGAACTTGAAAATATTACTAAAGAGGTAAATCCAGATGAAACAATACTTGTAATAGACAGTATGACAGGACAAGATGCTATTAATGTAATAACAGGATTTAATGAAAGACTTTCACTTACAGGAGCTATTTTAACTAAATTAGATGGTGATACTAAAGGTGGTGCTGCTCTTTCAATTAGACATTTAACTAATGTACCTATAAAATTTATTGGTGTATCAGAAAAAATGGATGGTTTAGAAGCTTTTCATCCAGATAGAATGGCCTCAAGAATACTTGGTATGGGAGATTTACTATCTATGATAGAAAAAGCTGAAAGTGTAATAGATAAAGATGAAGCAGAAAAAGCAGCTAAAAAAATGCAGAGTGGTAAATTTGATTTAGAAGACTTCCTAGTACAATTTAAACAAATAAAAAAACTAGGACCACTTGAAAATTTAATTAAAATGATTCCAGGAGCTTCTAAGATGGGACTTAACAATGTAAAAATTGATCCAAAAGATATAGCTCATATAGAAGCAATAATATTATCAATGACACCATATGAAAGAAGACACCCTGAAATATTAAAAGCATCTAGAAAACAAAGAATAGCTAAAGGTAGTGCTCGAAGTGTAGAAGAAGTAAACAGACTTTTAAAACAATTTGAACAAATGAAAATAATGATGAAAAAATTTAAAAATGGAAATTTTAAAATGCCTTTTTAGAGTATTTGTAATATTAGGAAAAATAATGTATAATGGGTAAGGAAAGTGATAATATGATAAAAGTTAGTATTATAGTACCTGTTTACAATAAAAGTAAAGAACTTAGAAAATGTTTAAATAGTTTGATAAAACAAACATTAAAAGAAATAGAGATAATTATTGTAAATGATGCTAGTACTGATAAAAGTAAAGAAATAATATTAAATTATAAAAAGAAATATAAAAATATTATTTATATAGAGAATAAAAAGAATTTAGGGATAGGTGCTACTAGAAATAAAGGTATTTTAAAAGCAAAAGGAGAATATATAGGATTTGTAGATGCAGATGATTATGTTGATTCTAAAATGTATCAAAGATATTATGAATATGCTAAAAAAAACAATTTATCATTTGTAACTGGAAACTATTATAAAATAAATTCTAGCAGAAAATATTTATTTGAAACACCTTATTTTGATATCTCAAATATAAAAGAAAATCCTAATTTACTTGTTTTTGACGATTATGGTCCATGTAATAAAATCTTTTTAAGAAGTATGATTATAGATAAAAATATTTTATTTGAAGAGAGTTTAAAATATGAAGATATGCCATTTGTATGTAAATCTTTATTAGAATCAAGTAAGATAGGACATATAAAAAAATCATATTATTATTATCGAATACATGAAGGTAGTGAAACAACTACAATGGATTCTAGAGTTTATGATATTTTTAGCATTATGGATATAGTGAATAAATATGCAAATAAGAAAAAAGTAGATAAAGAAGTAATTGAATATTTAAACATTATGCAAATAACAAGATATATGCTTAGACAAAAATATCAAATAGATAAAAATGTTAGAAAAAAATTTATAGAAGATGGATACAAATATTTAAATGAAAATTATCCATCATGGAAAGACAATAAATTATATAAAGAAGAAAGTATTTTAAAAAGAATAGTTAAAAACAATAAAATATTTACTAATATATATTGTCTTTTAATTAAAAAGTAGGAGGAAATATGACAGCACTTAAAAATATAATTGCCAATTTCAAACATTATTCATTTTTAATGAAACAATTAATAATGAGAGATTTTAAAGTAAAATACAAAAGAAGTGTACTAGGAGTTGTATGGAGCCTTTTATATCCAGTACTTATGATGGCTGTAATGGCACTAGTATTCTCACAAATGTTTAAGTTTAAAGTAGAAGGTGTAAACTATTTAGTTTATTTAATGACTGGACTTGTAATGTGGAATTATTTCAGTGAAGCATCTAATTTATCAATGTCTTCAGTTGTAACTAACTTTCCACTTATGACAAAAGTATATATTCCAAAATATATATTCCCAATAGCTAAAGCACTTTTTGTTGCAATTAACTTTGTTCTTACATTAATACCACTTTTAGTAATAATATTAATTACAGGTAGCGGTGATACTAAATGCGTTATAACATTCTGGTATTTACTTCTTCCATATATATTTGCTTGTTTAATTTTATTTACTATAGGTATGGGACTTTTACTTTCTACTATTTCAATATTCTTTAGAGATATGTTCTATATATATGGAATAGTACTTACACTATGGAACTATTTAACTCCAGTATTCTATGATTTAACAATTATACCAGAAGCATATAGAGGATTATTTAAATTAAATCCATTATATATTTTTATAAATAGTGCAAGAGAAATAATTTTATTTCATAGATCACCAGGACTTACTAATTTAGCACTTTGCGGAGTAATCGCTTTTGCAATGCTTTTAGTAGGTGGAATTGCATTTAAGAAAAAACAAGATCAATTTATATACTATGTATAGGAGGTAAACATGATAAATATAGATAAAGTATCAATGAAATTTGATATGGGAATAGAAAAAAACTTTTCTTTTAAAATGCTTTTTGTATCAATGTTTGATAAGAAAAAAAGACGTAAGAAAAAAGAATATTTTTGGGCTTTAAAAGATGTATCTTTTCATGTAAATAAAGGTGAAGTTATTGGTTTAATAGGAAGTAATGGTGCTGGAAAAAGTACTCTTTTAAAAGTAGTAAGTGGGGTTATGAAACCAACAAATGGAAAAGTTACAGTAAATGGATCAATTGCTCCGATGATTGAGCTTGGAGCAGGATTTGATCCTGAACTTACCGCACGCGAAAATATATATTTAAATGGAGCTGTTTTAGGTTATTCTAAACAATTCTTAGATAGCAAGTTTGAAGAAATAGTAGAGTTTTCAGAACTAAGAGATTTCTTAGATGCTCCAGTTAAAAACTTTTCTTCAGGTATGGTTGCAAAACTTGCATTTTCTATTTCTACTATAGTAAACCCTGAAATCTTAATAGTTGATGAGATATTATCAGTAGGTGATATTAAATTCCAAGAAAAAAGCCGTCAAAAAATGATGGAAATGATAAAAGGTGGAACAACAGTTTTATATGTATCACATTCTATGGCTTCAATAGAAGAATTATGTGATAGAGTAGTTTGGCTTGAACATGGACATGTCAAAATGATTGGTGATACAAAAGAAGTGTGTGATAAATATTATTTTGAACAAATGGGAAGAACACAAGAGCAAGTAGATGAAGAACATAAAAAAGAAAAAGCAGAACAAGATAAAAATAAAAAAACTACTAAAAAAGGAAAAAAATAGTGCAAAAAATATTAATTACAGCTTATTTTTTAGATTATGGGGGAATAGAAAAATCATTAATTAATCTTTTAAAAAATATAGATTTAAATAAAAATGAAGTAACATTAATTCTTCAAAAGAAAAAAGGAATATTTTTAAAAGATGTTCCCTCTAATATAAAAGTAAAAGAATATAAGTTATCTAAAAATAAGTGTGCACTAATTCGTAAAATTATGAATCGTCTGCACCTTATTTTTTATATATTATTGAATTATAAAAAATATGATAAATCTATTTGTTATGCAACATATGATATTCCATCTTCTATTTTAACTAGATATTTAGGTAAAGAAAGCATTTATTTTGTTCACAGTAATTATAAATATGTATATAAAGAAGATATAAATAAAGTAAAAGAATTTTTTAATACTAGAAAAATAGAAAAGTTTGATAAAATTGTTTTTGTTTCTAATGAATCAAGAAAAGATTTAATAGAAATATATCCTAATATAAAAGATAAATCACAAACTATTAATAATATTTATTCCTTTGAAGAAATAAAAGAAAAGTCTAAAGAAAAAATAGAAAATTTTAAAGAAGGAAAAAATCTAGTTTTTGTAGGAAGATTAGAAGAAGATTCCAAAGCATTACTTAGATTATTAAAAGTAATGAAAAAATTTAAAGAAAATAAAGAAAAAATTAATTTATATATAATAGGTGATGGTGAAGATAAAAATTTATATGATAATTACATAAAAAAAGAAAAGCTTGATAATATTTTTATGTTAGGAAGTAAAAGTAATCCATATCCTTACATAAAAAAAGCTGATGTATTTGTACTTCCATCAAATTATGAAGGATTTCCTGTTACTGTTATAGAAGCTTTAACATTAAAAACAAAAGTAGTAACAACTATAAATGTTAGTTCACCTAAATTTAATTTAGAAGATTATGTTTTCTTATGTGAAAAAAATGAAGAAGATATTTATAATAAAATAATAGAAGCGATAAAATCTAAAAATAAAAAAGTTTTTAATGATAAAGACTTTTATAATAATGTAATTAAACAAACAAAAAAATTATTAGAAAGGAAATAATATGAAATATAGTTTTATAGTACCTGTTTATAATGGAAAAAAATATATTGATAGATGTTTTAAATCAGTATTAGAACAAACATATAAAAATTTTGAAATAATAGCTATAGATGATGGAAGTAGTGATAATAGTTTAGAAATATTAGAAGAATATAGTGAAAAATATAAAAACATAAAAGTTTTTCATGAAGAAAATAAAGGACTTAGTGAAGCTAGAAACTTAGGTGTAAGTAAAGCAAGTGGGGATTATATTTTGTTTTTAGATGTAGATGATACAGTTGATAAAAATTTACTTAGTACTCTTGAAAATGTAATGGAAAAAAATTTAGATTTGATTAAATTTGGTTTTAGGACAATCTTAGATGAAAAAGAAGTAAATACTTATACACATTTTGAAGGTAAAGTTTGTAGTGGAAATATTGCATTTGAACTTTTAGCTTTTCAAAAAGTAGTTTTTGAAATGGCACCACTTTATGCATATAATAGAAAATTTTATTTAGATAATAAATTCTCTTTTAAAAGTGGAATGTATCATGAAGACTTTGGTTTAGTTCCTTATATAATTTTAAAAAGTAAAAATATAAAATTATTAGATGAAAATATGTATAATTATTATCAAACTAAAGATAGTATAACTAGAAACGATAGTTATAAAAAAACAGTAAAAAAAGCAAATGATATATTTGATTATTATGTATTACTTAAAGAAAAAACAAAAAATGATAAAGCTATTAAACCAAGAATAAAAAAAATATATTATAGTTTTATGGCAAATGCTGTTATTAATTCATTAAATACTTTAAAAGGTAATGATAAAAAAGAATATAAAAATAAAATAAAAGAAAAAAATGTAATAGATGATTTATTAGAAGATACTAATATAAGAAAAATAAAAAAATTTATTTTAAAAATAAAAATATAGAACATCTGGTAAAAGTCAATATGTAAATTTTTAAAAATTGGCAGATATTTTGAATAGTTTGCTGCCTTATCAAATAAATTATTCCACGCCAAAAAGGTTTTAGTTCACGACTAAAACAAATGTTCGTTATCATAAATATTCCTTTCGGACTTAAGTCCTACAGTCATATTTATGATAACTATGAATTGTTCTTTGCTATTTGAACTGAGTCAATTGGTTTGTAATATTGATTTTTTCGCAGCAATCCAAAAATCAATCTTTCAAGTTTACGAGCAGATAAAACGAGTGCGCGTTTATGTTGATGTTTAGAAACTTCGTTATATTTAATATCATAATATTCCTTAATAAAAGGAAATTTATGTATAATACAAGATGAAGTTGCTTCAACTAAATAATATCTTAAATATTTATTGGATTTTTTTGAAGATTTTTTATCTTGAGAATCATATTCTCCAGATTGATTTCTTTTCCAATAAAGGCCTGAATATTTTGCTAATTTGGAATTATGAGAAAATCTATCAATATTACCAATTTCAGCCATAATACCAGCAGCATAAACTTTTCCAATACCACGAATAGAAAGTAAAATATTATAAGTATTAGAATCAAGACCAATAGCTGTTGTAGTAATGGCTTTATCTATGTTCTTTAATTGTTGTTGATAAAATTTAATAGTATTTAAAGAACAAGCAATAGCCATATTAATAGGTTCATAAGCAGTTTGATCTAATCTATAAGAAGAACGAATAGCTTTATTTAATGAAGAAATTTTATTATCAATGTTAGTACAATGATTTTTACTTTTTTCAGAGATAAAGTTTATAAGCTCTTCAATAGAAGATTCAGCAATTTGATCAGGAGAAGAAAACTCTTCTAAAAAAGCAGAAGAAGTAGCTCCAAACAAATTAGAAAAAGGCAAATCGTTCTTGTTTGATGAGATTAAACCAGAGAAAGAAAGATATAGATTTGTTAAAATATATGTTTTTTCTCTTATCAATTCTCTACAAATATGATATCTTTGTCTTGTAAGACGTTGAAGTGCAATGTATTGAGCTCCTTTGAAAGGATATAAATTTCTAGTTCTACCAACTCTGGCAAAATCGGCAAGAACATAAGCATCAATACCATCTTCTTTTTCTAGATCATGGAAACTTTTCTTGTATTTATCAAATTCAAAAGCATTTATTTGATAAACTTCAGTATTGAAGTTATTTAAATATTCATTAGAAGATAAATAACAAGCGGGATGAAAAGAATACATACCAGTAGATTCCATGACAATAATAATTTTTTCAAAAAAGAATTTATCTTCAATGTCTTTAATTTTATTAATAACCAAATCATTTCCTTCTGGATTATTTGAAAATTTAAGATTGAAATAAATATATTGATTAAAGTTCATAACACAAAATTGGTTGCCTCTTAATCCAACATCAACACCAATGAATAAACAGTTTTGCATAGGTAACACCACCTTTCATTTATGGATTTTGTGAAATATAATGATTACAGATACCCAAGCTTAAAAGTATGACAACAACCTCGTTATAAGAATACATCTTTGTTTAAGGATAATTTGCTGCGATTAAACTTAAAAGAGAAACATCATCTGAGTTAGAAGGATAATAACTAATAAGAAGGGAAACATTCTATAAAAGTAAACACCAAAACGGGTTACAAGGAGTGAATGAATAGTTCCTTGTCATTACATTTCAAAAATATAATAACACATGGGTTACAATCTGTACCATAAGTTTTACTATTTTTACTTATAAAATAGAATAAATAAAAAATAGTTAATGTAAGTAAAATAACACTTACAAAAACTATTATACGAGAGGAGTTGTAGTTATGGAAAAATATATACACTTTTGTTGGTTTGGAGATAAACCTCTTCCTAAGCTTGCTAAAAAGTGCATTAAAAGTTGGCAAAAATATTTACCAGATTATAAGATAATGAAATGGTCAGAAGAAAATGTTAATTTAGATGAATGTCCTTTTATAAGAGGAGCTTATGATAAAAAGAAATGGGCTTTTGTAGCTGATTATGTTAGAGCTAAAGTAATGTATGAATATGGTGGAATATATTTTGATACTGATATGTTAGTTGTTAAAAATATTGATTTTTTACTTGAAAATGAAAGCTTTATTGGTGTAGAAGACTCTAATATGATAGCTTGTGGTATATGGGGTGAAAAGCATTCTAAAAGTTATTTATCAAAAAAATTATTAGATTATTATAGAGCACAGGAAGAATTTGATGATAATGATATGTTTGCATTTAGTATTCCTAAACTTATTACAAATGCATTAAAACCTTGTGGATATGATCCACTAAAAAAAGGATTGCAAGTTTTAGATAATGGTTTCTATATTTATCCAAGAGATTATTTTTATCCACTATCATATAATCATAAAAATAATTTATTTACAGATAATACTTGCTGTATTCATTATTATGATGCTAGTTGGGTATCTAAATGGGAACAAAGAGAAAATAAAATATTTAGAACTTTAGGCGAGGAAAGAGGACAGCAATTTATAAATATGTGTAGGTTTGCTAAAAGAAATACAAAAAGAGTTTTAAAACTTCCTGTATATCCTTATGTATTATATAGAAGAAGAAAAAGAAGTGAACTTCGTTTTAAAGAAATTATTGATTGTGTAAATAAAAATCTTGAAAAAGTAAAAAATAATGATTATGTAATTATTCACAATCCTAATTTTCTAGGAATAACTACTGCTACTAAAGAACTATTTGATTCTACATTAGAACTATCTGAAGTTTCTGGTGAAAAGACAGTAAATGAAATAGCTAATATTTTATGTAATCAAAAATTTAAATTAATTGCTTTTAGTGGATTTTCTGATGGTTATGATCAAATAATTAAGAAAATAAAAGAAATAAATCCTAAAATAAAAGTAAAAATTATTTGGCATGGTGGAAATGCTCCTCTATCTGAAAAATATGAATGGACTCCTTTTACAACAATTCTTAATTTAGCTAATGATAATTATATAGATTCAATTGCTTTTGTTAAAAAAAGCATGTATGAACTTTATAAAAGAAGAGGTTATAAGGCAGAATTTTTAATGAATAATTTAAAATTAGATGCAGAAAAATATATTATAAAAAGAGAAGATTCAGATACTATTAAGCTTGGATTATATGCATCTGGTGATAGATGGGTTAAGAACTTTTATAATCAATTAGCAGCTGCTAGTTTAATTAAAAATGCTGAAATTGAATGTATTCCAGTTACTAATAAAACAATGGAATTCGCTAGACTTTTAGGTGTTGTGGTAAACGGAGCTACTAAACCAGTATCTAGAGAAAAACTTCTTAAAATGATGACTAGAAATGATGTAAATGTTTATACTACTTTTACTGAGTGTGCACCTATGATTCCACTTGAAAGTTTGGAACTTGGTGTTCCATGTATAACTTCTAATAATCACCATTATTTTGATGGAACTAAGTTAGAAGAATATTTAATAGTAAATAAAAATGATGATCCAATTGCAATTGCAAATCAAATTGAAAAAGCTTTAAAAAATAAAAATAAAATTATAAAACTTTATAAAGAGTGGAAAAAAGAATATGATGAAGAATCTTTAAAAAGTGTTAAAAAGTTTTTATCAAAATAAAAATGTAGATTAGTCTACATTTTTTATTGTTTAAAAATATTTTATATAATAAATTAAGTTTTTAAAAATGACTAATTAAATATTAAATTTTTTTATACACAAATTTGTCTAATATTTAAATCATATATTTGTTCTTTATCATTTAATATATGATTACATTATTGTTATAGATATAATCTCTATTTATAATCTATTTTTTGTATATTTACATTTAGGAAATTTAGAACAGCCTATAAAAGTACCATTCTTACCATTTCTTTCAACTAATTGATTACCACATTTTGGGCATATCATATTATTTAATAATTCATTATCATTTTTAATTTTAGTATGTATATCTATTATATGTTTTCTTCTTGCTTTTCTGTCTGTAATATTATTGTAATTTATTATATTTGCTAATTCATTTATATCATAATTAAAATTTATATCTTTAAATTTTAAAATTTCACTTTTTAAAAAGTCGAGATGAGTTATTTCATCTTTGCAATTTACTTTTAATTTAGCTTGATTAGAAAAACAAATAATTGAAATAAAATATTTTTCATCTAATTTAAGTAAATTTGACAAAGCTCTAATGTGACCATAATTTTGATGAATAGGATTTAGAAAACTATTTCTCGTTCTTCCTAAATATTGATACCATTTATTATCATACTTATTTCCTTTTATTAGTCCATAATAATTTTTTGTTTCTATAACAAATATTCCAAAATTCGATACAACTATATGGTCTATTTGACAAGTTTTATTATTATAGTAAATCATTATATCATTTAAAACAATATATTTACTTTTTGGTAACTTGCTTAATTCAATTCTTACCCAAAATTCACCCATAAATCCTCTAAATTTTGGGTAATATATTTTTAGTAATATACTTATAGTAAATAATGTTATTATTTCAAAAAAGAATTTAGGATTATTTAAATAGAAGTAAAAAAATTTATAAAAAAACTCTTTAATATTATTCATAATATATTGCACCTCTAGTTTTATTATATCATTAATTAAAAGAAATTAATAACAAAAATAGTGCAGCATATGCTACACTATTGATTATTATTTGCAAGTCCACTACAGCTTCCACAATCATTGTTTACAACTTGATTTTCTTGTGAACAAGTATATCTTGGAGTGTAAGTATGATTGTAGATATCTCTTTTTATAAAGTGAGTATGAATAGGGCAAATATGTGGTACTTCATGATAACATTCTTGTTCTACACATTTATTTATTGTTGGTTCAATTATTTCACATTCCATCACAGTATTGTTTTGATTCCCAAAACCAAATCCCATTGGTCTGTTGCAACAACATCTTCTTCCAAACATTTTTTTACCTCCTATCTAGTTTATAATATGAACTTTTAAATACTTTGAATATGCATTTGCCTTTTATTGAATAATTTTGTATAATATATTCCCTAGGAGATGATTTTATGAAAAATAATGCACTTTTTATTATAGAATTTGATAGTTCTTATAAAGAAGCAAGTGTTGAAGAAATAAATAATTTGGTAGAAAATATGTTATTATTCAAAGAACAAAATGACTGTCAAAATTTATTTTTATATTTAATTGATAATAATTCTAAAGATTCATATGAGTTTGCAAGTTTATTATTTAGTTATTTAAAGAAAACTGGTATTGGTTTTAATTATTTAAATCTACCTGGTATTGATTCTGATAATATAAAATATATAAATAAGATTATTTCAAGCGTTTTTAGTTTGAAAAAAGTAGGATTAGTTTCTCAAGATGTAACTTTATTTAATCTTAACCAAATTGAACAAAATGATAAGGTTCAATTAATTATTCCAAATGCAGGTTATAATGATCTTAGTTTAAAAGCATCTTATTCTAAAGAGAGTGGTATAAAAGGTATTAATAAAGCTATGGAATTTACTCAAGTACCAGAAAAAGTATATGAAGAAGATATGAATATTAAAAATAAAGAATATGTTTTAAAATAATTCTATTTATATAGAATTTTTTTGTTATAATTATATAAGAGGTGTTTTATATGAAAAGTAAAATGTCAAAAATAGATTATATTATTTTATTAGTAATGATTTTAATATATTCTTTATTTTCTTTTTATAATTTAGGATCTTTTGATAATCCTAATACTTTTACAAATAAAAATATTGATATAAAACTAAAAGAAAACCAAAAGATAAGTAAAATAAGATATTTTACAGGACATCAAATGAATAGTTTAGATATTAGTTTTGAAAATGAGAATAAAAATACAAATATAGAAACAAATTTATCATATGTTTTTTCATGGAATGATGTTAATGTAAGTTCTAATGTAGATGTAATACATATAAAATTGGATGAAGAAAGCTTTATTGGTGAAATTGCTCTTTATGATGAACTTGGAAATAAACTTAATAATAATGAATTTACTGTTAATAGAAAAGAAGTGGTAGATGAAGGTAATGTAATACCAAATAGTATAAGTAATTATAATAGTACTTATTTTGATGAAATATATTTTGCTAGAACAGCATATGAATATGCAAATGACTTAGAAGCTTATGAATGGATACATCCACCACTTGGAAAAATACTTATATCGATTCCTATAAAACTCTTTAAAATGGCACCTTTTTATTATAGATTTATGAGTAATTTGGCAGGTATATTAATGATACCAGTATTATATATTTTAGGTAAAAGAATATTTAAAAAAACTATTTATGCTTTACTTCCAGCACTTTTTATGATGATTGATACATTTCATTTTGCGCATACAAGAATGTGTCAAATAGATGGATTTTTAGTATTATTTATACTTTTATCATTTTTATTTATGTATGAATATATAAATTCTGATAAAAAAAGTTTAAATAAAAAACTTTTATATTTATTCTTATCAGGATTATTTATGGGACTTGCTCTTTGTACAAAATGGACAGCATCTGCTTTTGCATTAGCGCTTGCAATTATATTTTTCTATCACTTTATTAAAAATTACAACAATATAGATAAAAAAGATCGAAAAAAAATAATAATAGCTAATATATTTTTCTTTGTTATAATACCTATTATTATTTATATATCACTTTATTTATTATTTCCAAATATGTATTATTTTAAAACTGATTCTTTACCTAAAATAATAGAAATAACAAAAAGTATGTATGATTATCATTCTTCTTTAAAAGCACCACATGACTTTTACTCTAGATTTTATACATGGCCATTTATGATTAAACCTGTTTGGTATTATACATCAAGTATAAGTAATATGAAAGCAACTATTAGTGGATTTGGAAATCCAATATTATGGTGGAGTAGTGCTATTTCGATAATTTATTTAATATATAATTCTATTAAAAATAAAAATAAAGATAGTTTATTAATATTAATAGTATATGTGTGCTTATTTATACCATACTTATTTATAACTAGAGGAATGTTTTTATATCATTATTTTCCTATGTTACCATTTGCATTTTTATCCCTAACATTTCTTATAAAAAAAATAGATGAAAGAGTAAAAAATAGTTATTTCTATGTTAGCTTTTTAGTATTAGTTATTTTCTTTTCATACTATTTTTATCCTATTGTATCAGCAACTTATATAGAAAATAGTCTTGCAAATAGTTTGAAATGGTTAAGCACGTGGGTATTTTAAAACGTATTACGGAGGAAAATTTATGAAAAAAATAACCTTAAAAGTAGATTACTCATTGTTTTTTAATAATGATATAATTAACTATTTATTAGGACTTAATGGTATAAAGTTGGTTAAAATAAATACTGAAAGTAAGGAAATATATGTAGAATATGATTCAAATATAATTTCTTTGAAAATATTAAAAATGGAAATATTATTATATTTAGATGTTTTAAACGTTCCATCAATTATTTTTTTTAATAAACATTTAGATGGCGATTTGGAAAAGTATATTATAACTATAAAAGATTTGTGTTGTGAATATTGTTTAAAAGGAATGATTGAAGATTTAATTGAATATGATGGAATTATAAATGCTTATTCTAATTTTGATTATATAAACAATTTTAATGTAAACATATATATCACATATGATAATAATTTAATAAAAAAAGAAAAATTAGATGAAATTGCAGTAAAATTAAATAATTATTAAAACGATAATTTTAGACTAGAGAGTATATTATTATTTACATCATAAAATATATATGCTACTATTAATAAAATAGGTGTACGTTTTATGAAAAAGAAAGTATTAATAATAGGTAGTCTAGTTCTCGTTTTTTTTATTGTATTAATAATAATTTATTTTTATTTTGATAATTATATTACTAAAATTGAGCCCTTTTCTAATAAAATAAAAAATCAGGTAATTATGAAGGCAATGACATAAAAAGTTTTTATATGGCCAATTACTAATTCTATTCGCTATCGTATTAAAGGTGATGCTAGACCTTTTGTTTAAAAAAAATTAGTTTAATTACTAATTTTTTTATATTCTTCTAGACATAAATTATGTTCATAGATATAAGTTGCAATTTCTTTTCCTACATATCTATAATGCCAAGGTTCATATTTAAATCCAGTAATATGCGTTTTATCTTTAGGATATCTTAAAATAAATCCATATTTGTGAGCATTATCTTTCATCCAAATAAAATCTTTAGTATTTTCAAAGTCATTATAATCATTTTCTGTTCCTTCTACATCAACTGCAAGACCAGTTTGATGTTCAGAATGACCTTTTCTAGCACTACAATTATCAGCATATTCTAAACCATATTCATCTACATAATGATTATATAGTTTTTCTTGGTAATCATAACTTCTATAAGTAGATGTAGCAACCACTCTAAATCCTTTTCTTTTAGCTTCCATACTAAGATTTTCAAAAGCTTCTTTCGCTTCTTTCCTTAAATATTTATCATCATTAGAATATAAAATAGATATTTTTTCTAAATCATAGGGGACATAGTTTTTATCAAGTTTGTTATTTTTATTAACTAGTACATCTATATCATTAGGATTTTCAATAATATTAATATTTTCATAAAACCCCATTATTTCATCTCCCTTAAGTAAGCATAATAAAATAAAAACAATAACTAATTTTCTCATATGCTTCACCTAATAAATTATATGAAAATAATATAAAACTATTATTTATAATATTGAATAAATAAAATAAATATATTATAATAATATAAATGAAAGGATGAATAAATAAGTATGAATGATATATTAGAATTAACAGAAGAAGAAATGAAATGTTCTATTGAAACTATGGAAAGAAGATTTTCAAATGTTAGAGCAGGAAGAGCAAATCCAGCAATACTTGATAAAGTAATGGTGTCTTATTATGGAGTAGAAACTCCTTTAAAATCACTTGCGAATATTTCTATTCCAGAAGCTAGACAATTATGTATTAAGCCATTTGATAAATCAATAATAGGTACTATTGAAAAAGCAATATTTGAATCAAATATTGGACTTACTCCAAATAATAATGGAGAAATGATAATTTTAAATATACCAGCTTTAACAGAAGAAACTAGAAGAGAGTATGTAAAAGATGTAAAAAAAATTGCTGAAGAATGTAAAATAGCTTTACGTAATCAAAGACAAGATGCAAATAATAGTATCAAAAAATTAGAAATAACAGAGGATGATAAAAAGGCTTCAATGGATGACGTTCAAGAACTAATTCAAAAATATAATAAAATAGTTGATGAAAAATTAAAACAAAAAGAAGAAGAATTAATGAGCGTATAATCGCTCGTTTTTGTTTAAGAAGTAGGTGGTAGTTTGAGTATATTTTTTATATTAATAATTATTTTATGGCTTTATTTATCATATTTTATATTAAGTATGGTAATTGATAAAAATAAAATAGATATTAAAAATTTATCAATTTGGGATTATGACGAATACATTACTAAAAGAAGTGAAGAAGAAAGAATTTATAAAAAATTAAGAGAAAAATATAATTTAGAAGAGGTAGCAATAAAAGGTAAAGATAATGTCAATATAGAGGCAATATATATTAAAAATAAAAGTAATAAATGGGCAATTCTTTCACCTGGATATTTAGAGGATGCTAAAAGTATGATGTTCATATCTAGTTATTATGTTCAAAAAAATTATAATGTATTAATTTTAAATAATAAAAGAAGATATGTAACTTTTGGCTATAATGAAAGTAATGATATAGTAAGTTTTATTTTGTATATTCAGAAAAATTATCCAAATTCTAAAATAATTTTGCATGGAATGTCAATAGGTGCATTTTCATCATTACTTATTAATAAATATAAAATTAATTCAAATATAAAATGTATAATTGCAGATAGTTCATATACTAGTGCTTATGATATTTTTGAATATCAATTACATTTAAGATTAGGAATTTTAACATTGCCTATGATGTTTTGTATTAATTTAATATATAGATTAAAGTTTAAAAAATCTTTAAAAGAATTAAGTGTTTTAGAACTTATGAAAAAATCAAAATATCCAACATTATTTATTCATGCTAAAGACGATGATTTTATATCACCATATATGACTGAAGAATTGTATAAATTATGTACTAGTGAAAAAGAAGTCTATTATTTAGAGGGAAATTATGAAGAAGCATTTATTAAAGACAACCAAAAATATAAAAAAATTTTAGATGAATTTTTAGATAAATATGTGAGAAGGTGAAATAATGCTAAAAATAGAAAATTTAACTAAATATTATGGTAATCTAAAAGCAGTGGATAACTTATCATTAGAAGTAAAAAAAGGTGAAATATTTGGTTTTATTGGCCCTAATGGTGCTGGAAAAAGTACAACCATAAAATGTATAATGAATCAAATAAATAAAACAAGTGGAAAAATATATATTGATAAAGAATTAGTAACTAAAGATAATTATAAAATCAAGGAAATGATTGGGTATTTACCAAGTGAAGTTCATTTATATACGGATTATAAAGTAATAGATATGATTAAATATTCAGATTCTTTTTATTCATTTAATACTCTAGATAAAGCATTAGAATTAGCAAATTATTTAGAACTAGATTTAGATAAAAAAGTAGAAGATTTATCATTAGGAAATTTGAAAAAATTAGGAATTGTTTTAGCACTTATGCATAATCCAGAGCTTATTATTTTGGATGAGCCAACAAGTGGACTAGATCCTCTTATACAAGAAAAGTTTTATATGTTATTAAAAAAAGAAAAAGAAAGAGGTAAAACAATATTTTTCTCAACACATATTTTAAGTGAAGTAAAAAAAGTATGCGATTCAGTGGCACTTTTAAAAGATGGTAAGATATTAAAAAAAGATAAAATAGAAAATATAATAGATAAGCATAGTATTTTTGTAACTATAAAATCAAATAGTTTAGAAGAAATAAAAGATGAATTATCAATAAAAGAAGAAGGAAATAAATTTTTATATGATAAAAATATAAATGATTTATTAATGATACTTAGTAAATATAAAATAGATGAATTATTAATAGAAGAAATGGAACTTGAAGATGTATTTCTAAATTATTATTCGGAGAATTTATGATAAAAAGAGAATTAAAAATAAACTTTAAATCTTTAATTATATGGACATTTGTATTAATAGTTATATTTAGTTTAGTATTTTTACTTTATCCACATATTATTGTAGATAATTCTAAATCATTAGAAGAATTACTTGCTATTTTTCCTAAAGATGTTAGTAAAGCATTTAATATGGATATTGCTGATATTTCAACTGCACTTGGTTGGTTTAAAACAGAAGGAAATATATTTTTACTTTTAATTTATGGATTATACGCCTCAATATTAGGTTCTAATATTTTACTTAAAGAAGAAAATGACAAAACTATAGAATTTTTATATTCTAAACCAGTATCTAGAAATAAAATATTGATATCTAAAATAATAGTTGGAATATGTAATATTTTAATAATGGCTATAATAGTTATGATAACTTCATTAATTGGATTAAAACTTTGTGATTCGTTTGATTTTGAAATTATAGTATTACTTACACTAGCTCCTGTTTTACCAGCAATAATTCTATTTTTATTAAATATATTTATATCAACATATTTTACTAAAACTAAGCAAACTATTGGTATAGCAATATCTTTAGTATTTTTAAATTATTTTATTTGTACATTTGCTAATATATCATCTAAAATAGAATTTATAAAATATTTTTCACTATATACTTTAGTGGACGTTAGAAAGATAATTGAGAAAAGTTCTTTTAATATAATAAATGTTTTTATTTTTGTTATATTAAGTTCTATTTTAATTGTATTAAGTACTTGTAAATATAATAAAAAAGAATTAGCATAATAAAAAATTAACTATCACTAGCTAATTTTTTTTGTTTCTCCTTTAAAAACATTTTATCTTTAAATGTATAATAAACAAAGCCAAAGACTTTAACATAGTCAATATTTATATGAGTTATTAATTTATCACATAAATTATTTTCATTAAAATTTAATACTGGATTTTCTTTTAGTGACTCGTCATCTTCAACATACCAAGTTACACTATAATTTTGTTTATCGCTAATTAAATTTAAAATACAATGAGTAAAATGCGGCAAAATTTTCTCTTTATCTTTAGCATCAATTCTTTGATTTAAAAGATTAATTAGTTCATAGATAGATAGTTTCATGGATGCTTTTAAATTAAGCTCTTCTAATTTACTTATAATATATTTTTTTATTTCTAGTTCAATTAATTCTTTTTGGGTGTTAATATCTTTTTGATAGTAATCATGAGCTACTAATCCTTTTCCTACTTTATAATAAATATCATTTGTTCTAAACATAAATAAACCTCCTGTGATTTTTATTTTAACATAAATTATTGAAAATGTGTTATAATTTTGATATAAGTTGGTGAGTTATGAATTTAGAAGATTTGAATAGAGAATATGATAAACTTCAGTTAAAATATGGTGATAAAAGCTTAGATTCTATTTATAACGGAGGATTTAGTGAAAACCCTGATATATGTTTTGTTTTTATGAATCCTACTAGAAGAAATATAGCGTCAAATAAGAGCTGGAAAGGACTTAAATCACCTTGGATTGGTACTAAAAATGTTTGGGATATTTTTTATAAACTAAATTTAATTGATGAATGTTTATATTTAAAAATAAAATCAATAAAAGGTAAGGAGTGGACTGAATCTTTCGCTTTAGAAGTATATGAAAATGTAAAAAAATATAAATTTTTTATTACTAATCTAGCTAAATGTACACAAGTTGATGCTAGAAGTTTAGATGATAATGTATTTAAAAAATATTTAAAACTCTTTGAAAAAGAAATAGAAATAGTAAATCCTAAACTAATAATTTTATTTGGAAATCAAGTTAGTAGTATAGTTTTAAACGAAAAAATATCTATATCAAATTGTAGAAAAAAATGTTTCATAAAAAAAATAAATAACAAAGAATATAAATTTTATCCAGTATATTATCCTGTAGGAAATGGTAGATTTAATATGGATAAAGCAATAGAAGATATTAAATTTATTATGAAAAGTGAAAACATTAGATAGAAAAGTAGGTTATGAATATGAAAAAAAATATTAAGAAATTACTTAAAGATGCTGATAAAAAAACACTTACAGTATATTTAATTTTGAGGTTTTTAGTAATTATTACTATGATATTTCAATTTTTGCATGGAAACTTTCAAGCAGTATTTTTATGCTTTTTGACTTTAATATTATTTTTTATACCGTTTATCATTGACAAAAAATTTAAAATAGACCTTCCTACACCCTTAGAAATTATTATTTTATTATTTATATTCTCAGCTGAGATATTAGGGGAAATTCAAAATTTTTATGGTATATTTAAACAGTGGGATACAATCCTTCACACACTAAATGGTTTCTTGTGTGCAGCAATAGGTTTTTCACTTATTGATATATTAAATAGATCTAAAAGACTTCATATAAGTTTAACACCAATATTTGTTGCTTTAGTAGCATTTTGTTTTTCAATGACTATAGGTGTTTTGTGGGAGTTTTTTGAATTTGGTTGTGATAGCTTTTTTAGATTAGATATGCAAAAAGATAGAATTGTAAATAATATATCTACTGTAAAGATTAACCCAGATAATAAAAATGTACCAGTTAAAATAGATAATATCGAATATACTAAAATTTATTATAAAGATGATGGAAAGCTAAAGGATATAAAAATAAATGATGGATATTTAGATATTGGAATAATAGATACAATGAAGGATCTAATAGTTAATTTTATAGGAGCTGTTGTATTTTCTATAATAGGTTATTTATATATTCATAATAGGGATAAATATAAATTAGCTGAAAGTTTTATACCGGTATCTAGAGAATAATCTCAAAAAAATATACCTACAATTAAGTAAGTATATTTTTTATTATGGTTTCTAATTCCTCATTAGTTAAGTTTAAATCCTCATTTATTAATCCTATTTCTGGATGTATATTATCTTTAGAGTGAAAATCTGATCCTATTGTAGTAATTAAATTTCTTTCTTTGGCAAATTCATTCCATTTTTCGCACTCTTTTATTTTTTGATTATTTTTATTAATATATATATAGTTTGATTCTATTCCATCTGCTTTCATATTTTGTATTAAATATTCTATTTCTTCATCACTTAAATTATCTTCGTGCTTTTATGCAACTGGATGAGCTAATATAGCTTTTCCACCTGCTTCTTTTATTAAAGATACGGCTTCTTTAGGAGTTATTGTTTCTTTTTTTACATAAGCTGGGCAACCTTCATTCATAATAGTTTCAATGAATTCTCCTTTAGTTGGAATATGATTAAATGTTTTTATAAGTGTACCTTTATTATTAATGTTATTAATAACATCTAGTGCAATATGTGCTTTTGTAACAGATTTTATTTTATCTAATTCATCTACATTTACGTAAAAACTAAGTTCATCTAATTTCTTAGCTACATTATATAGATAGTCATGTCTTGCATTTCTTAATTTAGATAATTTTTCTTTTAAGATTGGATTTTTAACATCAAAATTATAGCCAAGAACATGGATGCCACATTTATTTATTTTTGTAGAAACCTCTACAGCATTTATAATCTTAATATTTTTTGATTTTGCATATTCATATAATTCATCATTATAAGCATCGATTGTATCATGGTCCGCAATTGCGATAGTTTTAACTTTATTTTGTAATGCTTCATCGATTATCTCTTTTGGAGATAAAGTTCCGTCAGAAAAGTTTGAATGTATGTGTAGATCTATGTAATTTTTCATTTAAAACACCTCTTTATAAAATAATTATATAATATAATTTTAATGATAGTAAGCCTAAAATTTATGAATTTTAAAAATTATTTGATAAAAGTGTGGGAAATATAAATTTATTAAATATTAGTTATATGAGAATGATGTTTGTATTGAAATAGTATTTTATATAATATTGACTATGAGAAAAGAATATATAAAACTTTAAAAAAAATATAATTTATAAATACTGAAATATTGTTATTATTAAAATGTATAAAAGTAATTTATAAGTTGTTTAATGGTAGACCCTCCAAGCTAGCTACGTTGGGTTTTAAGATATAAAAAAAACTGAGCTATAAACTCAGTAATATCACATGGAGCGATTGGTTAAGTTATTTCAAACTTTTTCTCGCTAATGAGAAATTAATAATTTAATATCAATTTCTAACAATATTCTAACATAAATTTATGAAAATGTCTCAAAAAAAATGCAATTATATGATAAAATATTGTCTAGAGGTGACCAATAATGTTAAGAAAAATATTATATGCTGATACAGAGGCGTTGGATAACTATATTTCTATTATTGATGGATATATCTTTGATGAACAAGAAATCGTTCAAAGTTCAACAACTAATAAAGGCGGCAAACTAGGAGTTGGATTTTCAAAAGTTAATGCAGAAGGTAATTTAGGAAATCAAAAAGAAGAAAAAATTTCATTAAATGCAAGAGTTAATGATGCAAGCAAATTAGATAAAATTATTAAGTATTTAAAAGAAAATGATGAATTAAAGTATTATGAAAATATTGATGAAGAAATATGGAATGATATATATAGGGATGATTTCATTGAAGTTTTAGTTACACCACGTTTTTCAAAATTTGAAGAAGTTACTAATGCTATGAATAGTATTAAGCAATTATGTGAAGCAGTTCAACCATTTTTGGGAGATAATGTTATTGACGATGCTGGAAAAGAAGTAATAAATGGTTTCGAGCGATTATCAGAATCAAGAAATAGCAATTCATTATCATGTGTTTTCAATTTTGCAGATAAAAAATATCCTTTAATTGGAACTATAGATAAAACTTATTTAAAAACTTCAAAGGACAACTTTGTTTCACAAGTATATATGTTATGTAAAATTCAAAAGAAAATAGACAAAGGAAATAGTATATGTTTAGATGAGATATTTGAAGATGTTAAGTCAATAGCTATTAATAGAGAACAACGAAGAAAAATGGCTAAAAAAGATATGTCTAATCCAAAAGAGATCAAAGATAAAATAATGGGGCCAGCATTTGTTGTAATTCCAATAGCAATATATCAATAAATATAATAATTAAAAATATTAATAGATTTAGGGGGATTTGTATGATGCGCGTTACAAAGAAATTAAAAGATTATATTGAACAACAAATATTACCAATATATGAAAAAAATGATACTGGTCATGATATTGAGCATATTAAATATGTTGTTAAAAGAAGTTTAGAATTTGCTAACCAATTTCCTCATATAAATCTTGATATGGTGTACGCTATCGCTTCTTTTCATGATGTAGCACACCATATAGATAAAGACAAACATGAAATATTATCTGCTAAATTATTTTATGAAAATGAAAAGATGAAAGATTTCTTTGATGATAAACAGAGAATAATTATAAAAGAAGCAATAGAAGATCATAGAGCATCATTAGAATATGAACCTAGAAGTGATTATGGTAAGATAATTTCATCAGCCGATAGAACAACTAATATTGAATCTGTATTAAAGAGAACTCATTCTTATACTACTAAACATTACCAAGATTTAGATTTATGTCAAATGGTTGAGCGTTCTTATAATCATATGCTTAAAAAATATGGTGGTAATGGTTATGCTAAAAATTATTGTTATGATAAGGATTATGAACAATTTAAACAAGATGTTGAAAAAATCTTAAAGAATAAATGGGAGTTTACAAGAAAATATTTGGAGGTAAACGAAATTATGGATTTAAAAGAAAAAGCAAAATTATTTGCAATAAACGCTCATATGGGACAAATTAGAAAAAGTGAACCAGATAAACCTATGATAATACATCCTATTAGCGTAGGCATGTTATTAGAAGAATATGGCTATGACGAACCAGTAGTAGCTGCAGGTTATTTACACGATGTCGTAGAAGATACTAAATATACCATTGAAGATATAAAAAAGAGAATTTGGTAATGAAGTTGCAAACTTAGTTATGGGTGCATCAGAGCCAGATAAATCATTATCTTGAGAAGAAAGAAAAGCACATACTATTGAAGAAACTAAAAAATTACCTTTAAGAAATAAGTCAGTTATTTGTGCAGATAAGATAAATAATTTAGAAGACTTAATGCTTAAATTCAAAAAAAGTGGAAAAAGAGATTTTTCAGCATTTAAGAGAGGCGAAGAACAACAAAAATGGTATTATACAAGTGTATATGAAAGTTTAATTCATGGCGAAGATGAAAATTTACCTATATTTAAAAGACTTAAAAATGTATTAGATATTGTATTTGCTGAAAAAGAAGATTTATATTTAAAAGATACTATTTTTGATGATAATAGAGAATATTACGAAAGCCTAAAAAAACTACATGCTCAAAAAGTAGAACTAC
>CALVXR010000037.1 GCA_944371445.1 uncultured Bacilli bacterium | reverse complement strand
TTTAAGTGTATTTATAAAACATACTTTCCCCTTACATTTTCTTTCGTTAGAAATTAGGTACAATAATTTTATAACACATTTTTCGCATGCTCAAAATGTGACATAAAATACTTAACATTATAGCATAAATTTTATATTTAAAATAAACCAAGTACTATATACATAAAAATAAATCCTAAAGCAAGAGAAAAATACATAAGTTTTATATTTTTATATGTTTTAGCCTCTTTGATAAGTTCATAAAAACTTATATATAACATAATACCTGCAGTAATACTATATAAAAATGCTAGTAAGGTTTCATTTATAAAACTTTTTAAGAAAAAAAATGCTATTAAAGCTCCTATTGGTTCAGATATACCTGATAGGAATGTATATTTAAAAGCTTTTGTTTTATTAGATATATAATAGATAGGAACAGCTATACATATTCCTTCTGGAATATTGTGCATAGCAATTGTAAATGCAAGCTTTATTCCAATAATTTTATCAAAATCACTTGTTATATATGTAACAATACCTTCTGGTATATTATGTATCATAAGTGCTATCATAGATATTATACCAACTTTGTATAGACTTTCCTTTTTTTCAGCAATTAATAAATCTAATACTACCGATATAATAATTCCCATATTAATAAAAAATAAAACAATTAAAAATGAATATATATTATTATAATTACTAGTTAAAATAATAAAACTTTCTTTTAATAGTTCAAATAAAGAAGTATATATCATAACTCCTGCTGAAAATGCTAGTGAAAATGTAATTATTATATTTTTATTACATCCTTTTATAAATACTACTAAAAAACCAATTAAAGTACTTAAACCAGCTATTAAAGTAAGAGTAAATCCAAATAAATTAAAGTTCATAAAATCACCTATATAAATATATGAAAAAAAGAAAGTTTTTACTTTCTTTTAAGTGTATTTAATATAAGTTTATCTTCTTTTGATACTCTATATGAATCTTTAATTTTACTTATAGCTTTATTAATAGTAAAATCATCTAATTTATTATTAAGTAAAAAATTATATGTTTTCTTTTGATACTTCATATAACACATACTTATAAGCCAGGCATTAGCCATCTTAACATAATAATTATCATTTGTAATATTGTTACATATAGTTAGTATTTTATCAATATATTCTTCATTTATATAGTAATCAAGTAACAAAACAAGCGCAAATCTAATTTTAAAAGGTTCTTTACTTTTTAAATATTTATTTATAAATATAAATCCTTCATCTAAATTTTTTTTAAATATTTTCAAATTAGAGCATGTACTATCATTTATTGCCCAGTTATCATTATATATTATAAAATCATCTATTTCTTTTAAAACATCTTTAAAAGGGATTTTCAAGTATCCTAAATAAAGACCATATATCATTTTTTCTTCATAATATTTGAATTTAAATAATTTAATAGTTTTCTTATCTATTTTTTTAGCAATATCTTTTAAAGTATTCATTCTTATTCCAATACTATTTATATTTTCTTTAAATAATTTTTCATTAAATTTTTTATAATTTTCATCTTTAAATTTAAATAAATAATTAATAAAATCTTTATAATTGTTTACCATATAAATTTCTTTCTAATAATAGTATTTTGGAAAAGTTAGGTATTGTTTTTATTTTACTTCTTTTTATAAATTTTTTTATTATTTTCTCTGTTTTTAGAGAAAAATTTAATCTTTCTAATATTGATGTATAACTTTCATATTGACTCCTATAATTATCTAAACTATTAAGAAAGGAATATATAAGTAATAAATAATCTATTTTTTTCCTTTCGTTTACAAAAAGTTTATAAGCAAAATTTTGATCTTTATAAGCATAATTTGGACCTATATCAGGATAACATGGTTCTAATTCATCTACACCCATACTATCTATATCGCAAAATATTGCATTAGGTACAAGAATGTTTTCTGGTTTTAAATCACAAATGCAAATACCATGGTTATGTAAATATTCTAATTTATCAAATAAATTTGCATATAATTCAAATAGTAGATCTATAGAGTTAACACTTTTTAAAGTTATCATATTTTCTTTCTTCATCAGATAAGCTGCAAATTCACCATTAACATTTATTAAAGAAAGCGGTTTTGTGATTATATTGTCTGCTAATCCTTTATTACGAATTTTTATAAGCTTTAATCTTTTATTTTCTAGTTTATCTTTTGAAATATGATTTTTAAAATATTTGATGACATATTTTTCTTTATATTCTAATATTTTTGATTCATAACTATCATTATTAAGTATACGCATATTATTAAGCTGCTCTTTAGTTGGCTCTATTGTTTCCATTAACCGTGTGGATGACTTTTATGATATATTTCTTTTTTTGTATCATTTTCAATATGCGTATATATTTGAGTGGTTGCTAAATCACTATGTCCTAAAAGTTCCTGTATACTTCTTAAATCAGCACCATATTTAAGTAAATGTGATGCAAAAGAATGTCTTAATGTATGAGGTGAAAATTCTGTTTTAATATTTTTTTCTTTAGCTAAATTTTTAACTATCTTAAAAAAGCCTTGTCTAGTTAATTTTTTTCCGTGATTATTTAAAAATAAATAGTCATTATTTTCTTTTTTTAACATTTCTTTTCTTACTTTTAAATAATCTTTTACCGAATCTAAAGCCATATCACCTAATGGAACAATCCTTTCTTTACTACCCTTTCCAAATACTTTTATAATATCTTCTGTTAAATCTATATCATATATAGTAAGATTTACAAGTTCTGAAACTCTAACTCCAGTACTATACATAAGTTCAAGCATTGCTTTATTTCTAATATCGAAATTATTATTACATTTAATTGTAAGTAAATTATTTATATCTTCTTCTGATAGCACTTTTGGAATCCTTTTTTTTAGTTTAGGAAGTTCTATAAGCTCTATAGGATTATTTTTTAAATTTTTGTCTATAGCAAGAAATTTGTAAAAACTTCTAATAGTTGAAATATTATGAGAAATTGTACTCATACTAAGTTTTTCTTCATTTAAATATTTTAAATATCCTTCTATTTCTTTTTTAGTAATATCATCAATATTCTTTTTTTTACTTTGCATACATTTATAATATTTTTCCAAGTCATTTTTGTATGCATTTATAGTATTTAAACTATATTTTTTATCAATTTTTAAATAAGTTAAAAATTCAGTAATATCTTCCTCAAATTTATTCATATAACCACCAAGTTAATTATAACAAAAATACTATTATTTTTCTATTATTTTTGATAAAATATATTTAGGTGATTAGAATGAAAGAACCTTTAGCAATTACACTTAGGCCCAAAAATATAGAAGAAATTATCGGACAAAAACATTTAGTTTCAGAAGGTAAAATAATATATAATATGGTAAAAAATGAAAGACTTTTTTCTATGATATTATATGGTAAACCTGGTATTGGAAAAACTAGTATAGCACTAGCTATTGTGTCTAGTTTAAATTTAAGGTATAGAATGCTCAATGCAGTTATAAATAATAAAAAAGATTTTGATACTGTAATTGAAGAAGCAAAAATGTATAAAGGAATTATTTTAATAATGGATGAAATTCATAGAATGAATAAAGATAAACAAGATTTACTTCTTCCCTACTTAGAAAGTGGTTTAATAACATTAATTGGAATGACAACATCAAATCCATATCATAAAATAAACCCAGCTATTAGAAGTAGATGTCAAATTTTTGAATTAAAAGAACTTAGTGAAGATGAAGTAAGTGGTGCTTTACTAAATAAAAAAATTAAAGAATATTTGCCTAATTTAGAAATTAGTAAAACTGAAGCAGATGCTATAAGTAAAATAACAGGTGGAGATTTAAGATCTGCTTATAATTTGCTTGAAGTTGCTTATTATTCTAGTTCTGATGGTAAAATAACTATACCTCTACTTAAAGAGATAAATAATAAACCTGTTTTTTTTCACGATAAAGATGAAGATGGACATTATGATGTATTGTCTGCTTTTCAAAAATCTATAAGAGGTAGTGATGTAGATGCTTCTCTTCACTACTTAGCTAGGCTTATAGAAGCCGGAGATTTAGATAGTATATATAGAAGAATGACGGTAATTGCATATGAAGATATTGGTCTTGCTAATCCCAGTATGGGACCTAAAGTAGAAGCTGCTATTAATGCTTGTGAAAGAGTTGGACTTCCAGAAGGAAGAATACCACTAAGTGTAGTTATAATAGAACTTGCTTTATCACCAAAATCTAATAGTGGCGAAATAGCTATAAATGAAGCGTTAAATGATATAAGAATGGGAAATTCTGGCCCAGTGCCTAATCATATTAAAACTAATTCGCCTCTTTATAAATATCCTCATGATTATAAAAATGCTTTTGTAAAACAGCAATATTTACCAAATAATTTAGTAAATAGAAAGTATTATAAACCAAAAACAACAAGTAAATATGAAAGAGGATTAAAAACCGTTTATGATGCATTAGAAAGGATGAAATAAAATGAAAGTAACTATATTAGGAGCAGGTGCTTATGGACTTGCATTATCTAGAATGTTTTATGAAAACACAAAAAATATTGTAGTTTGGACTAAATTTGAAGATGAAAAAGAAATGCTTGATAAAGAAAGATGTCACAAAAAAGTGCTAAAAGATTTTAAAATCCCTAATGAAATAATTTTTACTACTGATATGAAAGAAGCTGTTAAAGATTCATCACTAGTTGTAATTGCAACACCAGCAGCTTTTATAGATTCTACTGTAAAAGAACTATGTACTTATGACAGTAATATACCTATCTTGATAGCTAGTAAAGGTATAGAAAGAGAAACTTGTCTATTTGCTCATGATGTCGTTAAAAAATATATTAAACATGACAAAATAGCTGTTATATCAGGACCTACATTTGCTGTAGACATAGTTTCTTTAGTACCAGTTGGTCTTTCAATTGCATCTAAAGATGAAGATACAATAAATTTAGTTACAAAACTATTATCTAATAAATATTTAAAACTAAGAGCAACTGATGATATGCTTGGCGTTGAAATATGTGGATCTATTAAAAATGTAATTGCTATTGCATCTGGAATTATTGATGGAATGGGACTTCCGATATCTACTAAAGCTATGTTTATAACTGAATCTCTTCATGACATTAAAGAACTTATTGACGCATTAGGTGGTAAAAAGTATACTATATTATCTTTTGCTGGTTTCGGTGATTTACTTTTAACTTGTACTAGTGAAAAAAGTAGAAATTTTAATTTAGGTAGAATAATTGGCGAAGGAAAAAGTAAAGAAGAAATAGATGAATATATGAATAATACTACGATAGAAGGATTGTATACTTTAAAAAGTATATATCAATTATTAAATGATAAAAAAGTATCTATGCCTATTATTGATTTAGTTAATGATATTATTTATAATGGTAAAGATAAAAAAGAACTTATAAAGTTTTTAATAGAAAAATAAAATCTAGTACGATTACTAGATTTTTTATTTATAAATAATTAGTATTATAAACTAGAATACATCTTTTTTAGGAGTTAAATTTGTTTTAAAAGGCATTTCTCTTGGTAATAAAACAATAGCTTCAAAGTAGTTGAGTCTCTTTAACTCATCAGTTGATATCAGTGGCATATTAATATTTTGGTTTCCACATAAAGTACTTATTTCTGCTAAAGTATATTCATCATTTGATAATAAATATATAATATTAGGACAGCAAAATTTAATTATTTCTGACAATTCTTTTCCATAAGTATTTATAAGATTTTTAAAGTTACTAACTGTTAAAATATAACTTATATTATATCTATTAGCATTATTAAGCATTGTATCTATTTCTTTTACTTTATATAAACAATCAAAATCTTCAAGCATAAAAATAGTACGAATTTTATTGTTATATATTTTAATGCTTTCATGTATTTCACTTATAATTAAAGAGATAAGTTCTTTATAATTTGTATCATTATTACCAATTATAAAAAGTGCTGTTTTGTTTTTACTAAAATTTGTAATATCAAAATTGCTATATGACATCATTTCTGATAATTCAACTTTTGAAGTATATTTTGTTAATTTTTGACTGCAAACAGAAATAATACTTCCCTTTGTTTCTGATGGTGCATTTAATATTGATGATAAATTTAAAAATATAGAACCTTTTTCGTTTATTTTTTCTAATATTTCTTTAGCTTTTGTACTATCATTTAATTCCATTGCAAAACTATGTACTTTATTTAAATTTATATTTTCTTTTGTTTCGGTCTCAAATAAGTATAGTACTATTCCTATAAAATAATTTATAGAGGAATTTTCCCAAAAAGGATCCATAGTGTTTTTAGTATCCGTAAAGATATAATAGCCTATTTTTTCAAGTATTTCTATAGCTTTATCTTTTTTATTATTTTTATATAAAGTATATGGTAATTCTAATGGATTAAAATTATTACCATCTTTAACATTATTAAAATTTATTACTATATTAGTATAACCATTTTCCTTAAGTTTTTCGTAGAAACTTTTATATAAAATGTCATTACCATCATTAACTACGATATTTTCATTAGCACTTATCGCAAGTTCAATTACATTTTTTGTTATACATTCTGTTTTTCCACTATTATTAGAGCCAATAATTAATGTTTGATAATCATTGTTATTTATGTAGCAATCATTATCTTCGTATAAGATTGGAACTCCAGATTTTTGTACCTCTCCTTTCTTAATTTTTAATAAACAATCTTTTATTTCTTCTTTTGTTGACCATCTTGAATAATACATAATTTTCCTCCTTCTTTTTATATTAAACCACATTTTAATATAGATTATTTAAACAATAGTGATTTTTTTATTAAAAAGTGGTATTTTATATATGGTGATATTATGTATTCTAATGAACTAGTTTGTGGCGCTATTGCATATATAAATAAAAAAATAAATGAAAAAATAACTATAGATGATATTTCTTCTAAATTGTTTATTAATAGAGCATATTTAATGAGATTGTTTAAAAAAGAAATAGGTATAACTATATTTGATTATATAAATATGATTAGAATATATAATAGTCTAAATATTATTAAACAAAAAAATACATTATTAAGTAAAGCAGGATATGATAATGGTTTTTCGTCTTTAGAATATTTTTCAGAAACATTCTCTAAAATAATAGGTGTTAGTCCAACTAAATATAGAAAATTTATAAATAATCGTTATTCACTTACTGATGAAGAAATAAATATAATTGTAAATAACTTGATTATTTTAAATAAATTAAATGAATTTATAAAAAAATATTTAAATAATAGAGAAATAAAAGGTGCTATAAAAAAAATTTCTATATTCAAATAAAAAAAGACATTTGTCTTTTTTTATATACTAGGAAAGTGCTTTACAAAGCAAAATATAGACTATTAATAAAACTTAATTAAAAGAGCACGAAAAAACTCGGATAAAAAAATCCGTTTTTTTTTATTTAAAAGTATTAATAATC
>CALVXR010000036.1 GCA_944371445.1 uncultured Bacilli bacterium | reverse complement strand
GCGTGGAATAATTTATTTGATAAGGCAGCAAACTATTCAAAATATCTGCCAATTTTTAAAAATTTACATATTGACTTTTACCAGATGTTCTATTCTATTTTACTGTAATAATTTTATCATATATTTATATTTTTTACTATAAAATTCAATAAAAAATACATAGTTTTTTACTATGTATCATTTTCCTATAACATAAGGATAATCTATTTCTTTAATAGTAACTATTTTGTCTTTACCTAATTCTTCCTTTTTACCAATACATTTTACTTCTAAATAATTACCAGTATGTCCAATTACATATCCATCTTTTTCTATTTCTGGAATAAATACAACTTCTTTATTTATATATTTACTCATATAATCAAGTTCTAATTTTCTAGATAATTCTAATAATACTTTTACTCTTTCTTTCTTTATTTTTTCATCTATTTGTCCTTCCATAGTATCTGCTACTGTACCTTTTCTTCTAGAATATGGAAAAACATGTAATTTAGTAAATTTAATTTTATTTATAGTATCAATTGTTTCATTAAATTCAACTTCTGTTTCATTTGGAAAGCCAACTATCACATCAGTAGTAATACTTATATTAGGTCTTACTTTTCTAATATCTTCTATTTTTTTTATAAACTCTTCTTTATTGTATTTTCTATTCATTAATTTTAATATTTTATTAGATCCAGACTGAAGTGGTATATGCATATGATCTACTAATATATTAGAGTTTTTCATAATATTTATTACTCTATCATTTATCTCATTCATTTCAATAGAAGATATTCTAAGTCTTTCTAAACCATTTATTTTAATAATATCACTAAGTAAATTAGCAAAGTCATAATTATCAAACTCTGCCCCATAATTACCTGTATGAATACCTGTTAAAACAATTTCTTTATGACCATTATTTACTAAATTTGTTATTTCATCTAACACATCTTCTTTTTTCTTACTTCTTACGCCTCCTCTAGTATATGGAATAATACAGTAAGAACAAAAATTATTACATCCATCTTGAATTTTTACAAAAGCTCTTGTTTTATTAAAATTATTTAGTTTCATTGTTTCAAAAGGAATATTACTTATATCATAAATATCGATTTGTTTTTTATTTTTTTCTTTATATTCATTAATATAATCTATTAGTTTAGTTTTATTTTTATTTCCTAAGATGATATCTACACCTTCTATTTTAGAAGCATTTTTATAGTCAGCCTGTGTTAAACAGCCTGTTACAATTATAATAGATTTTGGATGCCTTTTAATAGCACCTCTAATTGTTTTTAAAGATTTATGATCTGCAGTATTAGTTACAGAACATGTATTTATAATACAAATATCTGGATTTTCTTTATCTAAAGTATATCCATTATTTAAGAGTAAATCATTCATTACTTTTGACTCATATGCATTTACTTTGCACCCTAAAGTATATATATAAAACTTCATAATTACCTCCAAAAAAATAGACAAAAATGTCTATTGTAAATTTTTTCTAAAATCTTTAAGAGAACTTAAAAAATCTTCATTTTCATCATTTTTAGCATGTTTATTAGAATAAGTTTCTGCTTGTTTTCCATATATAGGAGAAATAAACTCTGAACTTTGAAACTTTTTTTCTTTTACTTCTTGTTTTTCTTCTTTTACTATAGGTTCTTTAATTTTATCTTCTACTTTATCTAATTTTATAGATACATTTTCTTTTGGTTTTATTTCTTCTAATCTAGTAATTACTGTATCTTTTGGTTCACCATACTCTTCATTTTCTTTTATTTCTTCTTTTAATTTACCAGCTACTTTTAATAGTTCTCTATAACTAATAATGGCTTTTTGTTCTTGTTCTTCCTCAAATGAAATAGTTTTTTTAGAAGGACCATTTTCAAGTTCATTTTCCATCTTTTCAAGGACAGAAGCTATATCTGTTTTTTTACTTTCTTTTATAGGATCTTCTTTTACAAGTTCATGAATATCTTTTGGTTTTTCTAATGTTTCTTTTTTTACTTCTTCTTTAACAGGTGTTTCTTTTACTTCTATTTTTATATCCTTTTTAGAAGGTTTTTTTAAACTTTTTTTAGATGATAAAACAATTATCCCTATCATTAACAAAATAAGAGATATAGTTATAAAACAAACCACACATAAATCAACCATACTAATTTTAGTTAATATAAGCATATCATCACTCCATAAACTCATAATTTATAATACTCATTAAAAAAATAGGAACAGTTTCTACTCTAAGTATTCTACTACCTAAACTAACGCTTATAAAAGATTTAGAATTTAAATATTCTTCTTCTTTAGGTGAAATGCCACCTTCTGGTCCTATAACTATATTTATTTTATCATATATTGTAGAAGAATGCAAAAGAGATTTTATATTTTTTTCTTTTTCTTTTGTACTACAAAGAAGGTTTATTCCCTTTAAATTTGCAACTTCTTCTAATGTATAAATTTTAGTTATAGCCGGCATATCTAATCTTTTAGATTGCTCTGCAGCTTCTTTACATATTTTTTGCCATCTACTTATTTTAGACTCCTCTTTTTTAGAATCTATTTTAATAATACTTCTTTCTGCTTTATATGGAATTATATTATCAACTCCAAGTTCAGTTGCTTTTTGAAGTATTAAATCCATTTTTTGTTCTTTAAGTAGTGGAATTACTAAAGTTATATTTAATTTTTTTACACTATTTTCTACTTTTTCTTTGATAGTTACATCATTTTCATTTAAAAAGCAAATATATAATTCTTCATTATAAACAACTTCTATTAAATCGTTATTTTGCATTCTCATTACTTTTTTTATATGATACATATCATCATCATTTAATATAAATTTATTGTTACTAAGATTATTACTAAAATATCTTTGCATACTACCACCAACATAATTATACAATTTTTTTATTTAAAATAAAAGAAAAAAGTGTTATTTATTTTCTAATACACTTTCATATACTTTTAGCATTGCATTACCTATATTTTTCATATTTTTTCTATGTGCTGTTTTATATCCTTCTTCTTCTAAATTAGGAAGTTTTCCTGTAACTATTTGTTTTATTTTTTCTTCAAATTCATCTATATCTTTTGCTTTGTAACAGTTTACTCCATCTTTAAGCCATCCATCAAAGACAGGGATATCTCTAACAAGTAATTTTTGTCTTGTTGCAAGTGCTTCTAATGCAGGAATTCCTTCTGTCTCTTCAAGAGTTGGAAATACGTATAAATTAGCTCCTGACATTGCTCCTTTAATTATAGATGGATCAACATATCCAGGTAATTTTAAATTACTTGGAGCGTTTTTTATAGCCTTTCTAATCTTTTTTGGAGATGCATATAAAGGACTATAACCAAACCAAATAAATTTATACTGAGGCATTCTTTTAGCAAGCTCTATAAAATCTAATATTCCTTTTCTTTCTATATAAAGACCTATACCCATTATTACTACATCATGTTTTTTATATCCATAAGTTTTTCTAAATGTTTCTCCTGCTGCTTCACTTTTTTCAAAGAAATTAATTTCTATTCCATTAGAAATAGCTGTTATTGGTTTTTCTATACCATAACCTTTAAGTAATCTTTTTGAATATGGTGTTGGAGTAATTATATGATCTCCTAGACTATAACATTTTATTATCCATTTTTTAAAAAGTGGAGACACTAAGTTAGAAAAAACAAAAGAATTTCTAAAGTCTTCTTCAGTAGAATGTGCATGATAAACTACTTTCTTTCCATTCCTTTTAGCTTTTTTAGCAAGTCTATATGAATTTGGTCCATAAAAGTTTACATGAATAATATCATAATCATCCTTAGGGTTTAGTGTATATTCTACGCCTACTTCATCTAACGCTTTCATCTGATGCTTTAAAGCTTTTCCAAGCCCAGATTTTCCGATATGTTTAAGCCCTTCAGTATAAAGTAATACTTTCATTTCCTATCACCAAACTGATTATAACACATTTATATGTTTATGTCTAGAAAGTAACTTTTACAAGTATTACGTCTTCACCTATTTTTTCTATTTGATCCCATTTTATTTCAAATTCTCCGCTTGATGAAAACATCGACACTAAAAATTTGCTTTTTTCTACTATTAAACTATTCATATTACCATTATCAGTAATAGATACATCTATTATATTACCAATTTTTTTTCCGTCTTTTATATTAATAACATCTTTATGTTGTAAATCTGAAAGTCTCATAATACCACCTATAAAATTTTATTCAAAAAAAAATATATTATACAATATACTTTTTTATATTTTCTAAACCATTTTTTTCAAGTCTAGATATTTGTGCTTGAGAAATACCAATTTCACTAGCTAACTCTAATTGTGTTTTTCCCATAAAATATCTTTCCATAATGATATATCTTTCTCTTTCTTTTAAATTAGATATTGCTTCTTTAAGCATTATATTATTTTCTAAATGTTCATTTGTTTTTTCTTTATCTTCTATTTGATCTACTAAGTAAATTGTATCTCCACCATCATTATAAATTGGTTCATACATACTTACTGTATCTTTAAGTGAATCAAGTGCTTTGCAAATCTCATATTCACTAAGTTCTAATTCCTTAGATAACCTTTCTATACTAGGTTCTTTTCCTTCTAAAGATGTAATTTCTTCTTTTTTCTTTAGTATTTTATATGCAGTATCTTTAATAGATCTAGATATACGCACACTATTGTTATCTCTTAAAAATCTTTTTACTTCTCCTATTATCATAGGACATGCATATGTTGAAAATTTAACATCAAATGATAAATCAAAATTTTCTATTGCCTTAATAAGTCCAACACAACCTACCTGAAACAAATCATCCATATTATCTGTTCTACTTTTATAAGCTTTTAAAATAGATAAAACTAATTTTAAATTACCTTCTATTAGTTTATCTTTAGCTAAAAGATCACCCTCCCTATATTTTTTAAATAACTCTACCATTTCTTCATTACTAAGCACTATAATATTCGCAGTATTCACGCCACTTATTTCTACTTTGTGACGTGCCATAAATCCTCCTTTCATTTATGTAATGTGATATATTATATTTTTTTATACAAAAAAACATATAATTTTTGATTATATGTTTTAAACTGTTAGTTTAATAATATTATTTTGATTTTTCTTATTTTTTCCATAAGTATCAGCCATAATCATAGATGAGTAAACCATTTCTTTAGTTATGTTAACCTTTTCATTTTGATATAAGAATATATTCATAGCTTCTTCTGCTACTTTCATTAAATATTCTCTAGATGAATCTGTTATGCCAATATCTTCTAAAGTTATTGGAAGACCTATTTCAAAACAGAAATCTAAAACTTTATCTATTTCTTCTTTTGATCTATTTTCAAGTATTAGTTCACATAATACACCAAAAGCTACTTTTTCACCATGATAATAAGCATTTGTTTCTGGAAGAACTGTAAGTGCATCATGAAGTCCATGAGATGCTGCACATCCTGTATTTTCAAATCCAAGACCACTAAGTAAAGTATTAGCTTCTATTATATTTTCTAAAGCTTCACTATTTACTTTATGTTCACAAGATATTTTAGCTTTTAATCCATCCTCTATAAGTGTTTCAAAACATGTTTTAGCAATAGCCATTCCTGCAAGTGTAGGTTTATATCCATTTCCTACAAAATTAGCACTATTAGATTCAAAGCAAGCTCTTGCTTCAAAATAAGTTGCTAGAGCATCACCCATACCAGATACTAATAATCTAACTGGTGCATCTTTTATTATATCAGAATCTAGTAATACTAAATTAGGATTAGCTTTATGAAATTCTAGTCCACTATGCACTCCTTCTTTAGTATAAATAACAGAAAGTGCGCTAGTTGGTGCATCTGTAGATGCAGCAGTTGGAACTACTATTACTGGAGTATTTAATTTAGTGGCAACTACTTTTGCAGTATCTACAGTTTTCCCTCCACCAATACCAATTACTACATTTACATCTTTATATCTAAGTAAATCTTCTATTCTTTCTATTTCTTCCGTGCATATTTCACCTGTAAATTTATCTATAATAGCGCTATTTTCATATATAGTGTCTATTTTTTCTTTAAGTGTATTATATATAAATGAATCCATTAATATATATGGTTTATCTCCATATTTACTTGAGTATTCTTTTAAATTATTTATTTCTCCTTCTCCTTGAATATATTTACTAGGAGAGGCAAAAGCTCTTGTATTATTAATTAATTTTCCCATTTTATTACCTCCGCATTATAATAATTATATCATAATATTTATTATAATTTTTTAATTTTATTAAAACTTTACATATTTTTGTCGATTTGAGATTTAACAATCCATATAAAGTCTATATAAACAGGAAAAATAATTAATATATATATAAAGTTATATATTATATTTAAATATTTATTTTTATTTTTTATTTCTTTTATTATATATTTGTTTTTATCTTTAGAAATTTTAGTATATAAAAAATTAAAAATATATATTATAGTACTTACTAAATATAGTAAAATAGTAAAATTTTTCATACTATTTTCTATACCAATTAATATAATTTTATCCTGAGGATTTTCTAAAATAATTTCATCTAGCTTTATTTTATCAAGTTCTTTTCCTTTTGAATCAAGTGATACTTTATATATAATCTTTTTTTTACCTAATTTTCCTTCTTTTATTATCTTTTCACTATATAAATCCATATTATCATCTTTTTTATAAACTGTTTTATATGGAATATTTACTATTTTTTCTATTTCAGTAATTATTCTGCAGCTACCATCATCTATATTAGCATCTTTATTATAATTTTGTGCAAATTTATCTGTACATCCATATACTTTAGGAACGCATGATCCATCATCTATTTCTGCCTCTATATTATAATTAAATGCTTCTTTATCAGTACATCCATATACATAATACACACATGAATTATCATTTTTAGTAGCATTTTTATTATAGTTTTTAGCACTTTTATCCATGCAACCATATATTTCTTTATTTATATTAGGTTTCATACATTCTTTTTCATAACTTATTGTTTCATCCATACATATAGCATATCCTTCTTCATTATAAGTACCAGTAAAACCACCTTGCATTTCACAGCATGCATAAACATTTATTGGAATAAATAGTAGTAATAAAATAAATATTTTCATAGTATCACCTTTTATAGAAGTTTAGCACTTTTTTTATTTCTATGATATATAATCGTCAAAAGAAGACAAAAAAAGAACTATAAGTTCTCATATTCATCTAAAAAGCTATGTTTTTTTCCATCTTTTCTATAACCAAGTACTGCATCTAAATTTATATTATCAACACTTCTAAATATATTATTTTCTACATGTTTGTTTATTTTTCTGTATTTTTCTATTAATGCTTTCATTTCTTTTCTTTTTGATAGTTCTTCTTTATTTGATGCTTCAAGAGTGAATTTACAAGCACAATTTAAAAATATAAGTTCACAATAATTTTTCCATGAAATAATATCTTTTTCTTTTACTAAATAAAGTGGTCTTATAAGCTGCATACCAGGAAAGTTTGTACTATGAAGTTTTGGCATCATTGTTTTTATTTCACCAGAATAAAACATAGCAAGTAAAATTGTTTCAAGTACATCATCATAGTGATGACCTAAAGCTATTTTATTACATCCAAGTTCTTTTGCTCTATCATATAAGAATCCTCTTCTCATTCTAGCACATAAATAACAAGGACTTCCACCCTCTACATTTGTAACTACATCAAATATATTAGATGGAAATATATTTATATTTATATTTAGTTTTTTTGCATTTTCTTCTATTTGTTTTCTATTTTTTAGAGTATAGCCTGGATCCATAACAATAAATTCTAAATCAAAATTAATTTTTCCATGTTTTTTTACTTCTTGCATACATTTAGCAAGTAAAAAAGAGTCTTTTCCTCCAGATATACAAACCGCTATTTTATCGTTTTCTTCTATCATTTTATAATCAGAAATTGCTCTTATAAAAGGAGCCCATATTTGTTTACGATATTTTTTTATAATACTTCTTTCAATTTCTTTTAATTCCATTTTACACCTGCTTTGCTTTTTGATTACTTCCTTCAAGTAACTTTAATTTATAATATATTATTTGAGGCTCAATGTCAAAGGAATTTGCAAGTAAAAATATTTTACTATAAATATCATCTTCTTTACTTATTATTTCAAGCATTATATTAGTAGGTAAAATAAGTTCTAGTGCATTTTTCATAATTTCATCATTTGGATTATCATCTTCATATATTTTTTTATAATATGTTTTTGTTTTTATATGATGAAGCTGGTGTTCTTTGTAATAAGCAAGTGAAAGCGCTACTAAAAATCTTTTAGTACTATTAGCTAGATATTTATTTAAATATATTGCCTTTTCTCTCTCATTACCATCAATATTATCACATATAATACACGATATTTCATTGTTTTTAAAATGTCTATTACAGACTATAAAACCCATATTATGGGCTATATTGGTAATTGAAACTTTTCTTTGATACTTCACATTAATCCCTCGGTCTATTTCATAAGTAAATATATATCTTCTAAATTGTTTATTTCTTCTATCTGATCTTTTCTGTTTTCATAGTCTTCTTCAGCTATTTCAGGTACAAAAATACTATCATACATTCCATATTCATATAAAAGTTCAACATCTTCTATAAGGCTTTTTTTTGTATCATGCATTCTTCCATGAGTATTTTTATCTTTATATCCATCATTATTAAGTGCCTTTGAAAAATGTATGCTATAAACATATTTGGAAGCATCTTTTTTATTTAATTCTTTATCAAGTGTTTCTTTTATATCTAAATCCATCATATTGGTATAACAATGTACATGACATATATCTAAACATGTTTTAAGCTGATTACTACCTATTAATTTACATATTTTTAAAGGACACAAAAAATCTTCTGTAAAATGTATATTTTCAAGTAATATTTCTATATTAAATCCTTTTATACTATTTATCATTTCCATAAGTACAGGAACTGTAATCATTTTTTCTATTTCAAACTTCCAAGAAATATGAAACAAAAGATCTATTTTTATTCCTAATTCTAATGTAAGAGCTTTTATTCTTTCTATAATATTAAATATTTCTTCTTTATCTTTAGCTATATACATTTCTAAATCACAAAAAGGTATTGGTGTATGAATTATTACTTCTTTTAGGTTAGGAAAAACAACTAATAATGTTCTTATTTGTTCTTCAAATTCAAAGTAACCATTTGTTTTATCATATTTTGTTATCTGCACCTCTACACCTTTATATTTATTTATATATTTTCTAAGAGTATTAATGCCTTTTAATTTGTCATCAATTTTAGGATAAATTGCTCTCATAATACACTTCCTTACTATATATTTTATTATATCATTTATATGTTTATATGTAAATTAATGTTATTAAATTATTAAAAAAAGTAATGAAATTAATCATTACTTACACTTCTAAACTATATGCTTATCTCCGGACAGTTTTTTATTTTACAAAATTTAGTGTTAAGATACCCTTAACACTAATTAATTAACCATAATTGATAAAACGATCATTTAATGCTACAATCATAATAACAAAAAAAATACAAGAAAGTAGTTGATCGTTTTATGTCTAAATTATATAACACACAAAAAGAAATTACAACACAAATTTCTAATTTTCTTAAAATTTCAATTCCTAATATTAGAAAAACTCAATTAAAAATTATTCCTAACATTATATTTGGTATGATAACTTCAAATTCTTGTGCTGCTTCTTCTATTGCTGCTTATTTAAAAGATGAATTTTCTTTGATTAAATTAGATTCTGTTAACAAAAGAATTAGACGATTATTTAATAATAAATATTTTGATCCTTATCATTTTTATAATTCTTTTATAAAATCAGTTATTTCTTCTTATAAGAAAAAACATAAAGACAACCGAGTACATATTTGTTTTGATCATACTTATTCACATGAAAACTATACTGTTTATATGATGTCTATGAGAATTGGTAAACAAGGTATTCCTTTATATTTTGAATGTTTTAAAGGTATTAATAATTCTGATTCCTACTTAGATGATACTATTATTAAAGGTATAAATTTTGTCTCTGAATTATTTAAAGATACTGGTTTAGAGCTTATTTTCCTTGCTGATAGATGGTTTAATTCCAAAAAAATTTTAAATCATATTGATAATTTAAATCATACTTATTGTATTAGAATTAAAGGTAATTTAAATATTAAAGTATTTGATAAAAAAGAAGGACATTACTTAAGAAAATCTGCTTCTGATTTATTTTCTTATCAATATCATTCTAATTTCTATTATGATACTTATTTATATTCAGATGCTGATTATAAAACTAATATTACTGTAGGTAAAAAGCAAAATGTTAGCGAACCTTGGATTATTGCTACTAATGGTGATCCTAAAAGAGCTATTAAAGATTATGGTTATCGTTTTGGTGTAAATATTATTATCAGTTCGTAACAATTTATTAATTGATTAAAGTCTTACAAAACAAGGCTTTTTCTTCTATCAAAATTTATCAAAGTTTATTAAAATAACTTTATTTTTGTCATTTAGTATCTGATTTTGGTATCTAGAAAAATAATAATAAATCATATTAATATAATTTTTATTTATCACACATTAAAATTAAAACACTAATTTTCTTCAACTATTTCATAACCCAATTTCTCGTATGTTTTTTTTCTTTTCAAAAACATATTACGGGTTTTTGAAAAATTATCATCTATATAATCATAAATTAATATTTCTTTTTTATTACTATCTTGCCTATGTAATCTTCCAGCATATTGTGTTACTCTAGTTTGACCAGAAATAGGCATTGTTAAAAATAATACATCAAGCTTTGAATCATCAAACCCTTCACCAATATACGACCCAGTAGCTACTATAATTTTATTATCTTCGTTTTCATTTATTTGATTATTTAATTCCATATAGCTTTTAAGAACTTTTTTGCCGATTCCACCATAATATTTAAAAATATTATTTGTATATTTTGATAATTTGTCATAGATGTAGTTCATTAATTCTAATCTTTCTGTTAAAACTAATATATTTTTTTCATTATCATATTCCTTCTTAATATCTTTAATAATATTTTCACTACGTATAATATCTTTTGCTATCAAATCATTAATTTCATTTAATTCATAATTATCAATATTTTGATTTGTAAAATTTAAATGACTTTTCTTCGCAATTACTTTCATGGGGATATTCAATTTTTTATTAAATTTTAGACTATCTACTTTATACCTAATATCACCGCATTGCATTTTTATGATTGGAGTATGTCCATTTTCTCTTTCTGGTGTTGCAGATATTCCATAAACATATCTAGCATTTCCTGTATTAATTGCTTGCTCAAAAGTATATGCTGCAGTATGATGACATTCATCAATTATAATCATTCCATAGTTTTTTGCAATGTCTAAAACATTTCCATTATTCCATAATGATTTTATACTTACAACATCAATAACATTAGTAATATTCTTTTTCTTACTACTTATCTCACCAACTTCTTTTACATCTAAAAATTCTTTTATTCTATCTT
>CALVXR010000035.1 GCA_944371445.1 uncultured Bacilli bacterium | reverse complement strand
GATGACGAACTAATGTTTAGTTTTTGGCTAAACACTTTTTAGCGTGGAATAATTTATTTGGTAAGGGAGAAATTATTTAAAAACTTCCATAAACTTTATCTTGACATATTACCAGATGTCTTTATATAATAATTAGTTTTTGTTAATTATTTTGTTATATATTTTTACAAATGAAATCTATAACATCACTTTCATCTTCATTTAATAATTTTTTATCTTCATCTGTTATATCAGTAAAATATTTATTTAATTTTTTATTAATTGAAATAGTATTAAGTGGATATCCTTTCTTTATTTTATCTGAAGGAGTATCTGTAATATAAAAATCATCTTTACTCCAAGTATAAGTTTTTTCACTACCATTATTAATAAGAGCCATTCCATAAATCCATCTACAAGTTAGTTTACCGTTTTCTCCATAAGTATGGGCTAGTGAAGAATAATACTTTATCATTTCATCATCACTTAGTCTTTTTCCATTTACTCTTCTAACATACATTCCTGGTTGTTTTTCTAACGGAATATCGTCAATATATAAGTTATCATCCATTGCAATTACTGGAATATCAGTAATTTTAGTATAAGCTCTTGCTTTAATAAGAGCATTTTCTATAGCATCTTTACCATTTTCATCTACTTCTAACTTGTTTTCTAAATCATTTATTGAAACTATTTCAATATTATTTTTTAATAATCCTTTTTTGAATCTTTCTACTTTACTTTGATTTTCTGTCGCAAATAAAATTTTCTTCATATTACTCTCCTTTTTAATTAATATAATTTATTTGTTGTTTTTCTATTAAATCGTAAATTGAAAGTTCTTTTTTATTTTTATTTTCTTCAGTCATTCTAATAGCACTTATTTGATTATTGTTATATGTCTTATAATAGTAAATTCCTTTATCTATATTTATACAACTAGAATATGTTGTAATATCATTTTTATTTTCTTTTGTAACAGTACTACCTCTTACCATAGATACTGAATCTAAAATATGAAAAAACTGTGTTACTGATGATTCTTCATCCTCATTACATACTGAATTTAGTTTAGTAAAAGATGCCCTTATAAATCTAGATGCTGGTGAATTATCTCCTGGAAGTCCTATTGCTCCCATACCTTGTCCATACTCTTTTAAATTAATTTTATCTGAGAAATTAATTTTTCCATAATATGGAGTTAAATTAATATAATTATTAATATTCATAAGATGATAATCAAATGGTGGATTATTAGTAAGAACTCCTATAGGATTATCATAAATTTTTAACCCATCTTTTGTTTGTTCTAAAACAATACACTCTTCTTTATCACTTATCATCCAGTGTAAATCACTAACTGGTAAATCATTATTAAAAGGTGTATTAGTTATTACTAAATTATTTAAGGAATCCCTTATTTCTGATACTTTAGTGAAAAGTCCTAAAAAGTATGGAATAAGTTCATAAGGTGCAAGTGAAAGTTTAGTATTATCTTCACTGAAAAAACATGCATTACTTGGAAAATATAATCCTGCCATAGAAAGTCCTTTTTCATTACTTGCTTCTGCATATAAAGGGTAATTATCTACAACCATAGCCATACCTATTATAGAATATTTTGTTTTTATAACAGATTTATTTTTTAATTTAAATTCATAATTTCTTGGTGTAATAACAACTTTTTCGTTAAATCTATATTCTAAATCCAAATTTCTTCCAAAATAATTATCTTTACTTTTAAAATTTATACATGTACACATTTTTATTCTCCTTTTATTAAAAAAATTATCCTATCACATTAGGTTTCTTATTATTTTTTGTTAAATTTATTAAATCGTCCACTACTTCTTTACAATATATATCATCTATTTTACTAAGTGTTCTCTTAAATGAAGAAGTATCAAATTCATATGCTGCAGCTTGTAATAAAAATTCTAATTGATCTAAATTTTTAACAAATTTTGCTTCTTTTGTTAGACCTTCTTCAAATTCTTCCCATAAATCAATAAAATCATTATCAAAATCTAATGGTTTTAATACTTTTTGAATAGCTTCTTTTTCATTTAAATGCTTTTCTTCTTTGGTAATCTTATCAAACGGTGTATAATCACCAGCATATATTTCCCCAAGCTCGTGAATTATACACATTTTTATACATTTCAAAGTATCATAATTAAGATTATATTTTTCTATTATTGTAATTGCTAGTAAAGCCATTGAAAATGAATGTTCTGCGACTGATTCGCATTTATCTTTATGTTCAATACCTATTCTTACTTTTAACCACCCTTGGCGATAAATATTTTTTAAATGATTATATTGCATATAAAATGAAATTACAGAATTATCAATTTTTTTATATTTTTCATAAGGGTTTATATCTTTTATATAATTACCATTATTTTTATCTTTTAAATTTTCCATATTATATCTCTTTCTATTTTTATTTGAATATAACATTATATAATCCATAAATTTTATTTATCATACATATCTTCTAATCTTTTTATTTTTTGTTTTCCTTCTTCTTTAACATTTTGAATTTTATTATAAGTTTTATCAAGTTCTTTTGCTCTTGATTCTACCATCTTTTCAAGTTGGCCAATTGATTTTAATATTTTATCTATTTCTTCAGACTTTTCATAACCTACTTCAAGTAAGAATTCTTCTTTTAATTTTTCTATTTGTTCTAAAGAGTCATAACAAATCATAATAGCACTTTCTGTTTCCTTTTCTTCTTTTCTAAGCGTGTAAGCTATTTTATCATACTCTATATATGGAATAGTTACTTTATTTACAGAATTTCTCATATTACGAATACTATTATTTACAAATATAGCACTTGTAAGTAACCCTAGTTTTTTATTTTTAAATAAACTTAAAGGAAATAGTGAAAATACAAGTCTTGTTACATTTCTAATAGATAACATAACATGACCTAAAAATCCTTTTTTCTTTGTAATAACATCTAATTTTTCTATTTTCTTTCTATATTTTTCTATTTCTTTTCTTTGTTTTTTTAAATTATTATAAATAAAAGTTTCCATAAGTCTTATTTCAGCTAAATCGTTTTCTGTTCTTTTAAATACTTTTTCTTTTTTTTGAACATTTTCTTTTTTAATTTGTTCTTCTTTAGTTTTTTCATTTTCTTTTATCTTTTCTTTATTGTCAATTTCATTTTTTACATCTTTTTTTTCTATTTTTTCTTCTTTATTATCATTTACTTTATTTAATATAGACGCTACTATAAGAGCTTCTTCTTTAGTCATATTTTCTTTTAAATACTTATTTATTTCTTCTTCTGATATTTTTTCTTTTTCTAATTCTTCAACTGTTTTTAACTTATTTGTTTCTAATAAATCATCTTTTTGTTTTATATTTGTTTCTATTTCTAATATTTTCTTTTCTTTTTTTTCTACTTCTTTTGTAATATTTGTTACTTTTTCTTCTATAATATCTATTTTTTTATTATTTTTTTCATATAAAACAGCTACTTCTGGTATTACTCTAGGACTTTGCCTTATAAATTCATTATTGTATGTTTTTCTATAAGTATTAGTTTTTACATCTATTTTACTAGTTTTGCCTTTAATATCAGTTACTTTATCTTTTACTTCCTTTACATTTTCTTCTTTTATTTCTTTTATCTCATTTATTTCTTTTTCTACTTCTTTTATTTCTTCTATAAGTAATTCTATATTACTATCATCTTTTATTAAAATATCTTTTGTCTCTATTTTATTTAATTTTATTTCTTTAGTTTCTTTATTTTTTTCAAATAATCCAAAAAACAAACCAACTACTGTTAAGATTACTACTTTAGGTTTAGAATAATACTTACCATAATTATTAAGCTGCCATATTCTAATTTCTTCTTTTTTCTTTTTTTCTTCTTCTTTTTTTTGTTTCTTTTTTCTTTTATACTCTTCTATTTTATTTTTTATTTTATCTAATAAAGTTACCTTTTTATCCACTACTATCACCATTATAATTTTATCATATTTTATATATTTATTAAAGTACTATAACAAAAAAGAAGAAGTTTCCTCTTCTTAGTCATTAATATTTCCAAAACTTTTAATTGGCCATAATCTAAAGCTTGTAGTTCCTATTATATCTTTTTTATTAATTAATCCTATCATTCTACTATCCATAGAATTCTGTCTATTATCCCCTACCACAAAATAATAATTTTTAGGTATTTTATTATAACCTAAGTAATCAACGGTAAAATCTTTTGTTTCAGTATCTATAAATTTTTCTTCAATTACTTTACCATTTATATAAAGTTTATTATCCTTATATTCAACATGTTCTCCTGGAAGTCCAATAACTCTTTTTACTAATTTAGTATTATTATAATTTACTACTACAACATCAAATCTTTCATAAGTTTTATCTAATTTATTTAATATTAATAAATCTCCATCATGAAGATTAGGAACCATTGAAGAACCATCTACTTTAACTGGCGTAGCTATAAACGTTCTTATCAAAACTACCACTAAAATTATTATTATATATGGAATAAATTCTTTTATTTGTTTCATATATGCCTCCTAGTAAAAAATAAGGCTATGCTGCCTTATTTTCTTTGTCTCTACGTTCTTTAATTCTTGGTTGGCTTTTTAAGTTTCTAATATATCCTAATTTAGCTTGTCTTACTTTACCTTTTCTTACAACTGTAAGTTTATCAATAACAGGTGAGTTTACTGGGAAAGTTCTTTCTACTCCAACACCAGCTGAAACTTTACGAACTGTAAATGTTTTACTAACTCCTCCGTTTTGAATAGCCATAACTAAACCTTCAAAAGCTTGAATTCTAGATTTTTTACCTTCATTAATTTTAACGTCAACTCTAACAGTATCTCCAACACGGAATTCTGGAATATCTGTTCTTATTTGTTCTTTTGTTATTTTGTCAATAATATTCATTCTTACCATCCTTTCTTAATCATGTAATCATTAGCATTATATCCGTTTTAAACTCTAAGCGGATTACACGTTTATAATAATAGCATAATTTTATACTAAAATCAATAGTTTATCTACTTTTTCCTTTAGTTTCTTCATATTCATAAGTATCATAATTATTTTTATAATAATTTTCATAAAGCATTTGCATATAAAGAAGTTTATTTTTCATTTCTTCTTCTACTACTTCTATTTTTTTTCTTAATAGTTCTTTATACTTATCTTCTAAATATTTATCATATTTTGTTTTTATTATTTCTTTATATCTTGTTATATCATTAAGTGCATGTCTAATTGACTCACCATCTTCATCATTACTATCAATAAATTTTATTAAATAATTTAAATAATTTTCCAATTTTTTCTTTATTTTTCGTTTAACTATTTTGTTTGCAAAATTATTATCTAGAATAATTAATTTACTTACTATTATACCATCATATTGGAGTCCTGATTTCGGTTTAATAGAAAATCCTTCCAAAGAACTTAAATTAATGTCATTTGCTTTTATATCTTTATTATCTTTTACTATTAAAAAATGTCTATTCATATAAGTCCCCCTTTAATAAATCAGGTCTTCTTTTTTTTGTTCTTTCTATTTTCATTTTATTTCTCCACTCATCTATTAGTGCATGATTTCCTGACAAAAGTACTTCTGGAACTTTCATTCCTCTATATTCTCTAGGTTTAGTATAAACTGGATAATCAAGTAAGTTATCATTAAATGAATCATTTTGATGTGATGCATCTTTAATAACACCATCTAATAATCTAACTATACTATCTGTAACTACCATACTAGCAAGTTCACCACCAGTTAAAACAAAATCTCCTATACTTACTTCCATATCAGCAAGACTTCTTATTCTTTCATCGAATCCTTCATAATGTCCACATATTATAAGTAAGTGTTTTTCATTTGATAAATTATAAGCTAGTTTTTGTTTATATGGAATTCCTTGTGGTGTCATAAGTATTACTTTAGTATCTTCTTTTTTTAAATCATCTACAGCATCAAATATTGGCTGTGGCATAAGTACCATACCCTCTCCACCACCAAACTGATAATCATCTACTTTTTTATGTTTATCTTTAGAATACTCTCTTATATCATAAATATTTATTTCTACTTTTTTTTCTTTTATAGCTCTAGCTATTATAGATTCAGATAAAAATCCTTTAAACATTTCAGGAAAAAGTGTTAGTATATCAATTTTCATCTATTAATCCTTTTCTATAATAAATATTTATTTTTTTACTATCTTTATCTATTTCTTTTATAAACTCTTTTAAATATGGTACTCTAAATTTATCATTTATAACTATATAGGGATATTTTATTCCGTTTTCTAAACTGGTTACTTTTCCTATAAATTTATCTTCTTCATAAACGTAATAATTGTATAAATCTTCTATTATTATCTCTTTATTTATATCATCTCTTTTTATATAGACATATTCTCCCTTATATGCAAGTGCTTTATCTATAGAATCTATTTCGTTTAATAAGACCATATCGTAATTTTTATGTTTCCTATAATTTTGTATTATTTTTTCTTCTTTATTATTTCCTATATATATTTTAAATTCTTTTTTAAATACTTCTTCTTTTTCGTTAAAATCAGATATTATTCTAAGTTCTCCTTTAAGACCGTGTGTATTTACTATTTTACCAATATATATATATTCCATTTTATCCCTTCTTATCTAATTCATAAAGTATTATTGAAGTAGCTACTCCTACATTTAAACTTTCGCAGTTTTCATTCATATCAATATAGATATATTCATCACAATTATCTAATGTTTCTTTTTTGACACCATTTCCTTCATTTCCCATTATTATAGCAAACTTATCTAATTTTTCAATAGTTTTTAAACTTTTTCCGTTATCTACTTTAGTACCCAATATTTTTATATTTTTTTCTTTTAATTTGTCTATAATATTTTCTATTTCTTCGTTAATTATGTTTATATAAAATATCATTCCTTGAGTAGCTCTAAGTACTTTAGGACTATATACATCAGCACATCCTTTAGTAAGAATTATTGTATCTATATTGAACGCTACTGCACTTCTAATTATTGTTCCAATATTACCAGGATCTTGTACATTTTCAAGTATAACTATTTTATTTCCTATTTCTTTAGGCTTTTCTTTATATGCAAGCCCTATAACAGGTGGAATACTATCTAAATTAGTAATATATTTCATAACTTCCTTGCTAACATAATTTACATTATTAAATTCTAGGTCACTATTTTCAAGAACAAATATTTCTTTTATTAAGTCTCTTTTTATAGCTTCTCTTACTAAATGCTCACCTTCTATAATATAAAGATTTTCCTTATCTCTAAATTTTTTTTCTTTTAGTTTTGAAAGATTTTTTATTTTTGGATTATTAATAGATGTATAAATCATAAAATCACCAATATAATTGTATCATATTTTATATATTTATTAAAGATTTTAAGTAATATAAAAACTCTTAATTAATAAGAGTTATTCATAAATAGTACATTCTGAAGATGAAGTAACATTATCTAGAACTTCATACTTATAATTTCCATTTGAAAATGTTATTTTAACTCCAAAGTTTTCATCAAATTCTTCTTTAGTATCAGGATTTACTACTTTTTTATCTACATAGCCTTGATTTTTTAAAGTAGAAAGTTTTACAGAAATACATTTATTTTCAATTTCTGGTAATTTATCTATATTATCAGCACTCCAGTTTTTGGCGCCTTCTTTAATATTTTCCATTTGTGATGTATAAAGTTCTTCTTTTGAAGTATTTATTTGTCTTGTTACCAAAGGAGTTAATAAAAGTCCTAAAACCGCCAAAATTACAATGACTGCTAAAAGCTCTATTAATGTAAACCCTTTTTTCATTAATCAACCACCTCATAATCTAATACACCATTTCTATTGGTAATTGTTATTTTAATATTTTTATCAAAAGGTTCTTTTGTCTTGGGATTTTCTACATTTTTTATATACCCCTCATCAATTAATTTTCCCAAAGTTAGTGGTGGGTCTAAACTTTCTCCATCTGTTGTTGGTAATATTTCTAAATTATCAGATGCATATGTACGAGCTGCATTTATAATATTTTCTATTTGTGCGTCATATAATTTTTGTTTTGAACTATTAACAGATGTATTTACAATTGGATATATTACTGTAGCTAATATTCCTAAAATAACTATTACTACTAAAAGCTCTACCAAAGTAAAACCACTATCTTTTTTCATATTATCATCTACTTTCTATAATAAGTATAAAATATAAGAAAATTAAAGTCAAATGGTAATTACTTACTTTACAAAAAATAAATGTTAAAATTAAAACTGATAAAAATCAAAATTGATAATTTTTATCAGTCATTTATTAATAAGAAAAATATTTATATTATTTTAATAAAGATTTTGAGATAGTTATAACTGGGCGGATGCCAAGACGACTGCTATAAGAAGGACTGTAGCTGCCCCCTAGTCCACCATCGAAGCTCACGTACCACACAAAAGACGAAGAGCCTGATACTGCATTGTTTGTCCAGTATCCGTAAGTTGAATCATCTACTATGTTGCATCCATAACTCGTACAATTGTTCGTTCTATCAAATAACCATGCATATTTACTTGTCCCTGGTCCTCTGTTTGGATCAATTGATGTAGTGTTTGTATCAAAATAGAAATAGTTTGAATCAGGTGTAGTTACTGAATTAAATGTTGTATTTCCTGTTATTTTGGCTATTTCATCTGCTGTTATTAACCTTGGATTTCCTACCCATCCGTCTGTATCTAATGCTACTTTTTCATCTATTTGTGAACTATCTGTATTATCATTATTTGTATTCCAAGCCACTGTGGATGTTGTATTGTGATCTAATAATAAGTTTACTTTATCACTATCATTGTTTCCTCCAAATGTATACCATTTCATACATCCTTCTTTTATTCCTGTAGCACTATTTGCTTCTGTATATGTATCACATTTTGTTCCTAGTTTTGGATCAAAATACACTGCTGTTCCATCTGCTAGTGCATCGTTTTCTCCACTTGTTCCATCTATTTTACAGTTTTCTGCACTATAATCTTCCATAGTTACTTTTTCACTATCTGATTCTTTCTTTGCACACCATTTCTTATCTCTATCTGCTAGTGCAAAACTGATATTACCTTTACTATCTATTTTTGCACTCCCATATGCTGGTTCTTCTCCTGATAGTTTTAGTCCACTATTTGGAAATGTAAATTCTTGCTCCTCACTTGTTGTTCCTGTTAATATTCTTTCTGTATAATTAAGTCTTAATCCTTCTAATACTCCATATACTGTATTTTCAAAGGCTTTTTTTCTTGCTTGCTCTATTACTCCTATTATTATTGGTGTCGCTATAAGAGCTATAATTGCAAGTATTACTATGACCGCAAGTAATTCTATTAGTGTAAATCCTTTCTTACTTTTCATATTTTAAATTCCTTCCTATAATGCTTTGTTATTACGAGATATTAGATATAAAGTATAGCATATTTATCTTTTATTTCAATAAAAAATTAAATTTATTAATAACAAATATCACTTACTTTACAAAAAATAAATTAAGATTTCTCTTAATTTACTTTATATTAAAATATTTTTGATCATTTTCTAAAGTTTTATTTTTTAAAATAGCCATTTCTTCTATAGTTACAAAATAATATTCATCTTTAAGTCTTTCCATAGCAAGCAAAGCACCTTCTACCGAAGATTTATATATATCATGAAGTAAAACAATCGCTCCATCACGGGCATTTTCTACAATTTTGTCTGCTACTTTATTTTTGTCTCTATATTTCCAATCTAGAGTATCAATGTTCCATAATATAATAGGCATATTAGTATTAATGTTTGGATTTACATTACCATATGGTGGTCTTATTATACTAGGATTTACACCTATTACACTCTTTATTGCATTATTTGTATCATTTATTTCTCTTTCAGCACTTTCATAACTAATTATTTTTAAATTTTTATGATTATAAGTATGACTACCTATTTGATTTCCTTCAAGATATGCTCTTTTAAGTATTTCACTATGTCTATTAATTCTATTTCCTAACACAAAGAATGTTACTTTAGCATCATATTTATTAAGTGAATCTAATAATATTTTAGTAGTTTCCGTATTTGGACCATCATCAAATGTAAATGCTAATAACTTTTTATCTTTATATTTTGATAAATCTCTTATTTCAGGTATTAATTTCTCTTCTTTTTTTTCAATATTATTACTTAAATATTCATCTTTTATTATGTCACTTAATTCTTCATATGGAATTGTAATTTTAATTTCACCATCTGCATAAGATGCTACTTGATATGGCTTAAATGTTATATTCAATCCTTTATTATTAAATGTAAAATAATCATAATTTTCTAATTTAGGTTCTGTTCCGCTTCTAACCCAAGCTTCGTCAAAATTTTTATTGTTTGCAGTAGCATATTCAAGTACATAATAATGAGCTAGTTTATATAATTTATTAAAAGAATTATCATCTTTAAAAAAGTGAGTAATATCTACTAATTTATCTTCTTTAATATCATAATATAAATTATAATAATCTTTTATATAATGAGCACCGCCAGTATATGTATTATTAAGCACTGTTATATATAATATATCTTTATTTTTATGAACTTCTGTTTGAATTAATAATTCATATTTATGAGTTACTTTATCTGTTTTATTTACTATTTTCATAAATTCATCTTTTTTACTATTTACATATGATTTTATTTTTTTATCTATTTTAGAGTTATATAAAATAGGATAATCTATTTTTAAATAATATTTTTCTTCATCTTTTATAATACTTACTTCTTTTATTAGCTGTTTTCTTAAGAAGAAAAAATAAAATAAACTAGCTAAAACTATTATAATAATTATTGGAATAATTATTTTTAAAACTCTTTTCATACTTACACCTCATATATATAATACCCTAAAAAATAAAAAAAGTATATTTTATTTACAAATATACATTTTTTCACATAAATTACACATTTTTAGGCTCTATTAAGATAGCTTTTTTTATACCATTTATTATTACAGGTTTGAATATTACTTCTATATTTTCTTTTATAACAAAATTTTCTATAACATCTGATTTATCAAAATAGTAGTAATCTTCGCTATTTTTTATAAAACCAGATACTTCATCAATTACTTCTATAATAATACCTTCTAGCTCCATATTATCTCCTTTTTGTATCACTATATTTTTCTCTTATATCTTGAAAAGCTATGAAATATTCATCTCTTGCTCTTTTATCATAAGGTAAGATTCTGCTTATAACTTCCATATCATTAATAGCAATAAACCAGTCTTTAGAACCTATTATATAATTATAATCATCCGCATTTAAACGCTTATAATTTCTTTTCATACTATTTTTTTGCTTATCAGTTAAATTATTTTGATAATCAATAAATGTAAAATTTATAGAATTTATTAATTGCTCTATTCTTTCTTTGTCTCCATTACTACTATCGAAAACAAATGGCTCTTTTCTAGTTTCATAAAAAAGTTCTTTAGGTTCATATGGATTAAACTCTGGATTTTCTACTAGAGAAGAAATTATATAAGTTTTTTTATCTTTTTTATGATAGTCTGAATAAAAACTAGCCTTTATTGGTAGATAAGTATTTACTTTAAATTCTTTTAAATTTTGTTTTCTTAAAAATTCTTCTTGATGCAAATCTGTTATGGTTGCAAATTCTATAGTTTCATTTAAAGTACTATTTAGTAAAATTGACTCACATGCTTCTTTTAATGCTTCCAATAAATTATGTGAAGTAATTTCATCCTTAGGCATCGGATCTATTCCATTTCCAAATATTGCATTTCCATTTCTAATAAAAGGACATATATAAAGTTCACCAGTTTCTAATGTTAAAGTAATAACAATTGCATGCGGACTTTTTACTAAGTATTCTAGAAATTCTTCTCCTTTCCCACCTACTTTAAGACAGCATCCAGCATCAATACCAAGAGTAAATAAATTAGCGTTCCCAAATTCTATAAATGAATATTTTATACCATTTTTAGATACTCCAGATACAAGAGGAATAGAAGCTGCTACTTTACTTTTGCTTTCTACATAAAGTTTCCTAATTCTTCTAAAAATCTCTTCTTTTGGTTCAGTACAATGTTTTGATGATTTCATAATTTTCGATATTACTTCTAAAGTCATTTCTTCTTCATTAGGCATTAAGCTAAATGATTTTGCTTTACATACATCTATAATATCTAAAATAGAATTTAAAGATAAATTATTATTTCTATAAATAATATGACTTATTCTAGAAAAATCATTTATTACATCTGCTAATGTATCATTTAATCCAAAAGCATCTTTATTAATTACCAGTCTAAGTAATGCATCATTATCTGATTTAGTATTTCCAAGTAAAAAATCATTAAGTGCTTTATCTATAATTATAATTCCCTTTTCATCTATCTTAAATTTTTTTATATCTACATCTTCTAAAATTTCATATAATTCTTCTATATGTATTTTTCCTCTTTTTTCTATACTAGTATAATGTTTGTAAAAATTATTTATATATTTTTCTTCTAATAATCTTTCTCTTTCAATAATTTCAGTTTTAAGTAGCGCCTCAAATATTTCTCTTAATTTATCTTCATCACCTGTCTCTGAAAACTCTTTATAAATTACTTTTAAATTATTAATAAAATTATCTATTTCTACATTGGTTAAATCTCTACAGTATGGTATAAAAAATTTATAATCTTCATTTTTCAAAGCATTCAGTGCTTTTGTAGCTAGATCATAACTATAAAAAAGGTGTTGATTATCTATTCTAAACTGTCTTCTTTGATCTACAAAATTATCTGCTGCTATTCTCTTTATTGATGCATCTGTTCTATACGTAAATTTATTTTGCAAAATCTTAAAACTATTATCATAACCAAAAATAGAGTACATTTTTATTACTGTAACAAATATAATTGAATCATTTGAGTTTGGATTTTCATCTTTTGCCATTTTTATTAATTTTTTGATTCTTGTATCATTTAATTTGCTGACAAATTCATAAGGTAATCTATATTGATTATCAATAAATAATTCGTCATCTACTCTATTAACTTTTATATTTAAATTATATTTTTTATAAATTTCCATTTTATAAGGATTACTTTCTTTTAATAATTCATCTACACTTATTTTTTCTAAATTTTCTGTTATTTTTAAAAGTCTTTCTTCATCTAGAGCTCTACTTAAATATTTTATATCTTCAGTATCAATTTTGGTAAATAATTTTGTTATAAAATCATCAGAAAAATTTTTAAGTATTTTAGTTTTTACTCCTTCTTTAAGTATTTCTACTATTTTAGATAATATATCATTATCATCTAATAATTTTATTTTTGATTCATTACTTAAATTAAAAAAAACTAATTTAAATTTATCATTTGAAAGATTAGCATTCAAAAGTAATATAGCCTCTTCTTCAGTTATACTCTTTATATATTTAATTATATCTTTAGGAAGCATTTTATTTAATTCCATACTACCACCTCTTGGCTATATTTTATCATAAAATTAAAATATTAGTATATTTTTTTATAAAAAGAAGATTCTTAATGAACTGAACCCCAAAAGTTGGACAGTTTATAAATAGTTTCTAATTAGAGGATTGTAACCTGTAATTTACAGGAGACAATCCTTTTAATTTTACTTTAATTCTATCATAATTGTAGTAATTAATATAGTCGTCTATTGCTAAAATTAATTCATCAATATTTTTATATTTATCTTCTTGATCATAAAACATTTCTGTTTTAAGTAAGCCAAAGAAGTTTTCCATCATGCCATTATCCATACTATTTCCTTTTCTTGACATACTTTGTTTTATACCTTTATTCTTTAACCTTTGTTGATATGATTGATGTTGGTATTGCCATCCCTGATCTGAATGAAATATTAATCCTTCTAGATTTCTGCCATCAAATGCTTTATTAAGCATATCATTTATTTGTTCTAAATTAGGTGATTTAGGAGTATTATATGATATTACTTCACCATTAAATCCATCTAATATTGGGGATAAATAAATCTTTTTTCCACGAAGATTAAATTCTGTAACATCTGTATACCATTTTTGATTAGGTTTATCTGCATAGAATTCACGATTAATATAGTTATCAGCTATTTTACCAACAGTCCCTTTATATGAAGAGTATTTTCTTTTATTTCTTTTTAATGGTTTTAAGCCTAGTTTAACCATAATTCTATATACTTTTTTATGATTAACATTATAGCCTTGATTTCTTAATTCTAAAGTAATTCTACGATAACCATATCTTTCTTTATGATATAAAAATATTCCTTTTATTTTTTCT
>CALVXR010000034.1 GCA_944371445.1 uncultured Bacilli bacterium | reverse complement strand
ATATTATACAGTTGAACATAATAAACAAGTTTATTCTCATGTATCTTCATATGGGGAAAGGGGCATTTTGCCTTTTTATCAAAAACTTGTTTTTTATTTATGTTTTTTTAAAGCAATAGCATAATTTAAAAAAAAAATATATTTTTTAGCTAAAGGTTGAAAAAAATTAGCAATTTTTTTATAATTATTTTAGTTTTATTATTTTAAGGAGGATCGTAAAAATATTAAAATGAGCGCCAGACCTTTAAATAGGTGACGAGGTAAGTAGTTATCGAAATTTCGGCGGATGCTACTTCGGATGTGTAATCCGTTAGATATGTGCAAAAAACAAAATAAACATTGTAACAAATCATATATCATACATATTTTTTATTTTAAGACAAGGAGGATTAATATGTGTGGTATTGCATGTTATATTGGAAAAAAGAAAGCTCTTCCAGTTGTTATTAGTAGTTTAAAATCTTTGGAATATAGAGGATATGATTCAGCTGGTGTTGCTTACGTAATAGAAGACAAAATAAAACTAATTAAAACAAGTGGAAAAATTATTAATCTAGAAAAAAAATTAGATTTAAAAAAAAATACTTATCTATGTATAGCTCATACTAGATGGGCAACGCATGGAAAAGCAAACTTTAAAAATGCTCATCCACATACTATAGGTAAAATTACTTTAGTACATAATGGTATAATAGAAAATTACAAAGAAATAAAAAATACACTTATAAAAAAAGGTTATACTTTCTTAAGTGATACAGACTCAGAAGTAGCTGCAGCTTATATTGACTATAATTATAAACAAACTAATGATATATTAGAAACTTTAGAAAAAATAAAATATGAACTAAAAGGCTCTTTTGCTTTTGGAATTATATGTAGTGATGAAAAAGACAAAATATATGCTCTTAGAAAAGAAAGTCCTTTAATTGTTGGAAAAAGTAACGATGGATTTTTTATCGCATCTGATGTTCCTGCTATACTTAATTATACTAATAAATATTATCTTTTAGATAATTATGAAATAGCTGTTATAGAAAAAGATTATGTAACGTTTTATAATGATCATAAAGTGATTGAGAAAAATTCAAATACATTTAATGGAGATAATAATAATGTTAACAAAAATGGATACGAACACTTTATGTTAAAAGAAATAAATGAAGAGCCAGAAGTAATATCTAAAACAATAAAAGAATTAAAAAATATTAAAAGTTTAGATAAATATAATAAAATAGATATTATTGCTTGTGGTAGTGCTTATCACGCAGGATTAGTAGGAAAATATTTATTTGAAAAATATGCTGATATTAAAGTAGATGTTCATATAGCTTCTGAATATAGATATTCACCTATTTTTAAAGAGAAAAATAATCTAGCTATATTTATATCACAATCTGGTGAAACAGCTGATACACTTGCTGCATTAAAATTAGCAAAAGAAAAAAGGATTGATACACTTTCTATTGTTAATGTAAAAGAAAGTTCTATAGCAAGAGAATCAGATGAAATAATATATACCTATGCTGGAATTGAAATAGCTGTAGCAACTACTAAAGCTTATTTAGCTCAAATAACTACCCTATCTTTATTAGCACTTAAAACTTCATATGAAAAAAATTATATTAGTAAAAAAGAATACGAAGAATATTTAAATGATTTTAATAAAATCAGTGAAGAAGTTAAATTACTAATTAATAGTTCATATGAAGAAATAGCTGAAATTATTTATAAAAAGGAAGATATATTTTTTATAGGTAGAAGTATAGATTATTATCTTTCTATGGAAGGTAGTTTAAAATTAAAAGAAATATCTTATATTCACAGTGAAGCATATGCTGCAGGCGAATTAAAGCATGGAACGATATCTTTAATTAAAAAAAATACACCTGTTATAAGTGTAATAACTAATAAAGAACTAAAAGATAAAACAATTAGTAATAATAAAGAAGTTATCTCAAGAGGTGCTTTTGTCATAGCAATTACTAATAGTATTATCCCAGATGATTCCTATAATATTAAAATAAATATTCCTGATATTAATGATTTTGTTAATCCTATTTTAACTATTATACCTATGCAAATGATAGGATATATTGTAGCTAAAAAGAGGAATTGTGATATTGATAAACCTAAAAATTTAGCTAAATCTGTAACAGTAGAATAAAAAAGAATTGGTAAGTCAATTCTTTTTTGTTTATTTAATCAATCTTAATATATCATTAAATGTTATTACAATCATAAGTGAGAATAAAAATATCATTCCAATCAAATGTATCATATTTTCTGTTTTAGGACTCACTGGTTTTCCTTTTATTTTTTCAATTATCATAAATAAAATTCTACCACCATCAAAAGCTGGTATAGGAAGTAAATTAATAAATCCTACATTTACACATAAATATGCTATTAAAAATATTATATTTATAAATCCAGCTTTAGCGCTCTCACCTACTATATTATAAATACCAATAGGTCCAGCAAATGAATCTATACCAATCTTACCTGTAAATAAGTAAAATATTATACGTATCATTTGATTTAATAAACTATATGTTTTTTCAAAAGCGTATTTTATTGAAGGTATTATACCTTTTTGAACTTTTGTTTTAACACCAAACCCATATTTATATACTCTTTCACCATCTTCTATTTCTTTTGATGGTTCTATAATTATTTCTTCTTTTTTGCCATTTTTGTGCTCAACAGTAAATTCTAAATTATTTCCATACTCAATTTGAAGTTCTAATAAAAGAAAGTCTGCAGAACTTACATTTTTACCATTTAATTTCAATATTTTATCATCTACTTTTAAATTAGTATTATAAGCACTAGAGTTTTTTTCTATTACACCGATATAAGCTTCTTTACTAGGTGCACCTTCTATTAAAGCAATTATAAAAAACAATATAATAGCAAGTAAAAAATTAAATAAAACACCTGCAATAACTGTTGAAAATCTTTGTAACCAAGTTTTTGACTGTAATCTTTTATTCTTTGGAATATTTTCGTCTGGTTCTACTTCTTCTCCAGCCATTTGAACATAACCACCAATTGGAAATAACCTTATGGCATAAAGAGTTTCATCGTTTTTTCTTCTAAATGAAAACAGTTTAGGTCCCATTCCTATAGAAAATTCATATATATATATTCCGGCTTTTTTAGCAAATATAAAGTGACCAAATTCATGAATTAATATCGTAACACCAAGTACAATTATAAAGTATATTAATGTCATTTCACCCTCCTATATAATTGTCATAAAAAACATAAATCCTAATAAAATAAAAATTATACTGTCTAATCTATCTAAAACACCACCGTGTCCTGGCATTATATTAGAAAAATCTTTTTTATTATAATATCTTTTTATTGCGGAAAAAACTAAATCTCCCAATTGTCCTATAATAGATAAAAATAAAGATGTTATAACTATTGATGAAAGTGCAATTTCACTATCAATAACAGTTAGATAAAACCATGTACTAATTACTACACCCATAACAGTTCCACCAATCATCCCCTCTATTGTTTTTTTAGGAGATATTTCTTCTATAAGTTTATTTCTACCTATAAAATAACCTGTTACATAGGCAAATGTATCTGTAAATATAGATATACAAAATAAATAAATAATCAAAGCTAAACTTGTATTTCTTACAAACATTAATAAATAGAAACTTGTCCCCAAGAAAAATATTCCACCAATTAAATAAAATGCATCAGTAATACTATATATACTTCTATCATGATATAAAACTGATGGTATTAAATAAACTAAGAATATGCCTGTTATTATTCTAAGATCAAGTGAAAATGATAATTCTTCTGAAGTTGTACCAACTAATAAAATCAATACCATTATAATATATGTAACTAGTTTTATAAATATTGGTAATTGTTTTTTTGTTTCTTTTATTTCTATAAATTCTTTAAGTCCTAAAAGTGATACTAATATGATAGCCAAATCAAATATAAATCCACCTTTTATAAATATCGGCACAAATATAAGTAATGCTATAACTGCACTAATTATTCTTGTTTTCATATACTATACCTCCAAATCTTCTATTTCTTTTTTGATATTCTAATATTGCTTTATCAAACTCTTCTTTTGTAAAATCAGGAAATTGTACTTCTGGAAAATAAAATTCTGCATATGAATTTTGCCAAAGTAAAAAATTACTTAATCTCTGTTCTCCACTGGTTCTAATCATAAAATCTATATCTGGTAATTCATGATACAAATATTTCTTAAATTCATTTTCATCCAAATTATTTATTTGTTCTAGTGTCAAATTATTAGCTATTTTTTTAACAGCATCTACTATTTCAGCTCTTCCTCCATAATTCAAACAAAAATTTATTATAGTTCCAGTGTTTTCTTTTGTTTTTTCCTCTATTTCACTCATCATTTTTATTATTTTATCGTTTAATGGTTTCTTTCTTCCAGAGAAAAATATCTTCATATTTTCTTTAGAACATTCATCTGAAAATTTTGTCAAATTTTTTTCAAATAAATTCATTAGATAATCTACTTCTTCTTTACTTCTTTTAAAATTTTCTGTTGAAAAAACATATAAACTAAGGACTTTTATGTTTTTTGAAGATGCATATTTTATTATTTCTTCTAATCTTTCAAAGCCTTTTTTGTGACCATAGCTTCTATTTTTTCCTTGTTTTTTTGCCCATCTTCCATTACCATCAACTATAATAGCAACGTGGTTGGGAATATTAATTTTTTCCATAATCATTACCTCTCTTATTAATTATAATATATTATAACTATTTTAACAATAGTAAAAAGTATAACGAAAGTTATACTTTATGGCATTAATATAAATGAACTCATATAAACATTATTTAATGATGGATTTAATGTTCCTACATTATTTGTTTTTTCTACATTTGATATAATGTGAGAAAATTCTTCTAAAGCATTATAATCATATGTGTTATCTTTAGAAGCTAGTACTGTATAAAATACTGACTTATCATCTGCTTTTGTATATACACATAGAAACTTAACACCCATTTGTGACATAATTTCTATAACAATATGTTCTTTATTATTTATTTTTTTCACTTCAATATTTCCTACAGTAAATCCAAGAGTTATTACATTGTTTTTGATTTGTGCAAAATTGTTTTTTAATTTATCAAAATCAGCAACTAATAATCCTGTTTCTGATGTCCAATTATTATCTTCTGCAGAAATTAATAATTCATTATTTTTCACTTCATATAAATACTCTTCAGGAATTTTAACAATATTTCCTAAATAATTAATTTTATAATCTTTATTTTCAGTTACTACATTAGTTTCTTCTATCTTTTCGTTATTATTTACTAATTTTCTAGTAAGTACATATGTAACGGCAATTGCAATTACCATTAATAATAGACCTATTAATAATCCCATTAAGAAACTATTGTTTGATTTATTTTTACTTTCTTTTACTTCAAATTTTTCTTTTAAATCTAAACTTTCTATTTCTTCTTTTGGCTCTTCTTGAGTTATATTTTCATCTAGATTGTAATTTTCTTCATTATCTAGTTTACTTTCTTTTAAAGGTTTATCTAAATCAAACATATTATTTTCTTCTATATTATTTTCAAATTTAGTATCACCTATTGTAACATTTACTAAAGAATCTTCATTAAATGAATCATTTAGATTTAAAACTTCCAAACTGTCTTCTTTTTGATTACTCACATTTTCTATATTTTCTTCTTTATTTTCTACAGGTTCACCGCAATTTATACAATATGTATCATTCGCTCCTAATAAATAACCACACTTTTTACATAACATATTTATTCCTCCATTATTCTTTTATTTGTCTATCTTTTATTTTACTATATCTTTATTATACATATATTTATTAAAAAGCGCAATAACTATACAATAATTTACACTTTTTTATTATACATAATAAAAACTTACGAACTTTATAGGCTCGTAAGTTGTATTTATATGGAGCAGATGAGGAGAATCGAACTCCCGCTGTAACCTTGGCAAGGTCATGTTCTACCATTAAACCACATCTGCATATATATGGAGGGCCCGACCGGATTTGAACCAGCGATCAGGGAGTTGCAGTCCCGTGCCTTACCACTTGGCTACGAGCCCATCAAAAAGTACAAATTAATTATATCAAAATATACTTTTAATTTCAAGTAATTTATTTCTTTTTTAAAACATTTTCTTATTTTCCTTCATTAAATCTCAATACGATTTGTTTGTTTACTCTTTTATAGTCATATTGATGTACAAGAAATTTATAACTTTCATAATATTTTATTTCGGTATCGGTCTTTATTTCCAACTTTAAATAATATTGTTCATTTTCCCATTTACATTGAGTTACTCTTGTATTAGGATAATTTCCAAGAATTAAATAACAAATTTCTTCACTTGTCAATCTATAATCTCTTTCTGTCAAATACTTCTTGATTCCACTATTTAAATAATCATTTTCAATATTATAATCATTTGCTCTAAAGAAAAATCCATCATAATACTCTTCATCATTATTTTCTTCTTTAGTTGTAACGTAAAAACCGTTATTAAAATCTTGCCACTCTATAGAAAATATTTGTGGATTAACTTTCCTATTTAAAATATATTTTATCTCATTTTTACTTAAACTATAATTTTTTTTATTAAGATAGTTTTTTACTTCCCATGTATACATATCTAACTCCTACTACATTATATTAATACTAATAATAAATATTACAATTTTTATTTTAAAATAAAATTAATAAAATTTCAATATATAAATATTTAAAACCTCGTTTAACAAATAAAACGAGGTTTTAATAATAATCATTTCTGCATATCTGGAACAATTAAATTCTTTTCTTTTGTTTTTCTAATTAAATCATAAACTATAATTGAGTTTGAAACTGCTATTTTTTCCTCAGCAATTTTATTATACTTTTCAATATAATCTTTACTTACTGTTTCATTTTCATGAAGCATTACACCTTCATCTCTTTGGCTGCTATAATACATTTTATCAGTTACCCAATCTCCATCTGGAAAAATAACTACATTTTCATCTGTACTAAAAATATCACTACCTAATTGATATGGGCTTGATATTCCAAGCATATTTCCAAGTGTTGGAAGTACATCGTACATTCCCATAACTTTGTCTACTTCTTTATGTTTTATAGTATCATCCTTAGTCCATATAATAAATGGAACACTTCTATTTAATTCATATGTAAAATAATCTACCTCTTTATAATTAGGATCATTTTTATCTAATATAGAATCTGTTTCTGGAACATAATTGTAATATCTCTCATACTCAGATTTTTTTAATTTTGCATCATGATCACCATATATAACTATAGCAGTATTTTCAAGTAAGCCAGCAGCGTCTAGTTCATTAATAAATTCACCAATAGCTTCATCTGCATAATGTGCTGATTTAAAATAACTACCTAATTTTGTTCCTTCCATAAATGGTGCATTAGCCTCTTCCATTTCACCAGTTATTTCATTTTTCTTTTGATAATTCATTGAAACATCAAAATCTGTTACTTCTTCACCATTGTTATTAAATGGCGTATGATTTGAAAGCATGATTGCAAGGCCATAAAATTTTCCATGTTGATTTTTTATTTTTTTCATTATTTCTGTTGATTGTCTAAAGAAAGATTTATCTGAAAGACCTAAACCTATAGTTTCATCAATTTTATAATCTTTTGTATAGCAATAAAAATTATCATACCCAAATTCTTTATGAACATTATTTCTATTCCAGAATGAGCAATTATTTCCATGCATACTAAATGTATAATATCCTTGCTCTTTTAAAAGTTTAGGGATTGTTACATAATCTCTATCCCAATAACTAACAAATACTGTACCACTATTTGCTGGCATCAAAGAAGTGTTAAATGTAAATTCTGAATCACTACTAGTACCAACGCTTTCCTGTGCATAAAAATTAGAGAAATATAATCCTTCATCAGCTAAGCGTTTTAAATTAGGAGTTACATAATTTCCGTTAAACTGTGTATCTAACAAGAAATTTTGAATACTTTCAGCATGTATTGCTATTATATTTTTTCCTTTTAGTATATCAGTATATTCATTATTTACTTTTTCTTTTTTATTTTCTTCGTAATATTCTCTAAATAATTTATAATTTTCATCATATCCAAATAAAGGACTTATTTGTGGTTTTAAACTTTCAATTAAATCATTTGTTTGATACATAAAAATACCAAATTTCATAACTACCGATTCTCTATTCCATTGTTTTCCAAGTCTACTTATATCTGTAGCTGTAAGCATTGAAATAAAAAATCCTGATATTATTAAAGCTCCTATCAATGTATTAAGTACTCTTACTTTTCCTACTTCTATTTTAGATACTTTGCTGTAATAATTTTTTTTCTTTAATGATACATGAACAAAAATTAAAGTGAATATTTGCCATAAATAAGAAAAATCTTTTAATTCCATTACATTTTGAACTACTGCATCTCCAACATCTACTACTTGAAGAGAAGTTGCTAATAAAGATGCCGATGCGAAAGAAAGGTAATTTGTATAATACATTGAATTTATTATACAAAGGAGTGTAAAAAATATTCCCCATCCTAAATAATATTTAAATTGATTCTTTGGTTTAATAAAATAACCAAAAGCACCAATTACTAACACTACTACTAAATCACCTAATATAGGGCTTATTTCAAAATAGTTTTTTACAGTTAAAAATCTAAGTAATGAACCATTTATAACTGATGTTATTACAAATGTAAAAAATAATATATTAGTTTTTGCATAATTTACAGTTTTATTTTTTACTTTTTCTACCATTTTTTTCAATAATATCACCTCATAGACTGTATAAGTATATCACTTTTTAAGTTTTTTAGCAATTTCTAAATATAAAATTTCATAAAAATATACATATACATTATATCATTATTATTTTATAAATTAAATTACAATTTTGTAATAAAAAAATGATATTTTATAATACCATTTTTATAAATATTTGTTAAATTCTTTTATTTCTTTTGCTTCATCAAGACCTGTTTTATCAAGTGCTTCAAATAATTTCTTTTGCTCTTTTGTTATTTTTTGAGGAATTAAAACTTTTAAAATAATATACATATCGCCTTTTCTTTTAGTATTAGGATTTTCTACACCTTTTCCTTTAATTCTATGCTTATCGCCAGATTCACTACCAGATGGAATACTCATTTTTACATTTCCATATAATGTTGGTACTTCTTTTTTACATCCAAACACAGCTTCTGTAATGGTAAGTGGAAGTGTTACATAAATATCATCTTCATCTCTTTGAAATAAAGGATGTTCCTTTACAGTAAATTCTAAATATAAATCTCCATTAGGACCACCATTATATCCTGCTTCTCCTTTTCCAGGAACTCTTAACCTATTTCCATTATCAACACCTGCTGGAATTCTTACTTTTATATTTTTATTTACTCTATTAATTCCTTTTCCTTTACATTTACTACATATCTTATCATATGTTTTACCTTTTCCAGAACATTTATCACAAGTTGTTCTAGTAGCAAATACACCAAACATTGTTCTTTGTTCCTTAGTAACTGTACCACTTCCATGACACTCACTACATGTTTTTTCTCCATGTCCTCCATGGCCATGACATTCATCACATTCTTCTGTAGTATCTATATTTATTTCTTTTGTAAGACCAAATACTGCTTCTTCAAATGTTAAATTTATTCTTTTTAGTGTATCGTTACCTTGAACTGGTCTATTTTTGGAATTTCCAGAAAAGCCTCCAAATCCTCCAAAGCCACCAAAACCAGAACCAAATATATCACTAAATATATCTGAAAAATCAAAGCCGCTAAAATCAAAGCCTCCTGCACCATTTGCTCCACCTTGGAAGGCTGCATGACCAAATTGATCATACTGACTTCTTTTAGTACTGTCAGATAATACTGCATACGCTTCTTGGGCTTCTTTAAATTTTTCAGCAGCATCTGGTTCTTTAGAAACATCTGGATGATATTTTTTTGCTAATTTTCTAAAAGCACTTTTTATTTCTGCTTCACTAGCATTTTTATCAACTCCAAGTACTTCATAATAATCTCTTTTATTCATTTATATCACCTACTTCTATATACTTTTAAGTTCCTCTAGTTTTTCTTTAAATAAATCAAATGCACTTTGCATTACTTCAGTACTATTTAAATCTATTCCTACTTCTTTTAATATTTCAAGTGGATAATTTTTTCCTCCTGATGATAAAAATTCTAAATATTTATCACGCATGTTATTATCACCTTTTAATATTTTAGTTGCTATATGTATAGCACATGCAAGTCCTGTAGCATATTTATATACATAAAATGAACTATAAAAATGTGGTATTCTAGCCCATTCATATTTTATTTCTTCATCACTTATTATGTTATCTCCATAATATGCTTTATTTAATTCATAATAAGTTTTATTAAATTCTTCTGCTGTTAAAGGTACTTTATTTTCTTCTTTATCATGCATAAGCATTTCAAATTCAGCAAACTGTACTTGCCTATATATAGTTGATTTTATTGTATCTAACATATCAACAATATAATACATTTTTTCTTCTTTATTTTTAGCATTTTTTGTTAAATATTCATTTAGTAAAACCTCATTTACAGTAGATGCTATTTCAGCTAAAAATATTGGATAATCATGATATGCATAACTTTGATTTTCTTTTGAGTAATATGAATGCATTGCATGACCAAGTTCGTGTGCCATTGTACTTACTGAATCAATAGTACCGTTATAATTAAGAAGTACATAAGGGGTAGAATCATATGTAGACCACTGGTATGCTCCAGATTTTTTTCCAAGATTTGGATATTTATCAATCCATCTATCTGTAAAAGCTTTTTCTAAGTCATTAATATATTTATCTCCTAGTGGTTTAAGACTTTCAAAAACCATTTTTTTACCTTCTTCAAAAGGTATATTTTTATTTATATCTTTAGTTATAGGAGTATATATATCATACATATGCATTTCATCTAATTTTAAATATTCTTTTCTAATCTTCATATATTCATGTAAATATTTAAAATTATCATGAGTTACATTTATAACATTTTTATACAAAGAAAGTGGAATATTATCTTTATATAAACTCATCTCAAGTGGAGAATTATATCCTTTGACTTTACTAAAGAAAAAGTTTTCTTTTATGTTACCTTTCAAAAGAGATGCTACAACATGTATATGTTTTTTCCAAAATTTATACATTGCTTCAAAAGCGTTTTTTCTAACTTCTCTATTTTCACTATTCATGTATAAATTATAATTACTGTTATTTAATTTAACTTCATTTTCATTTTCATCTTTAATATATCCTAAGTCTATATCTGTATTATCTAAATTATAGAAAGCATCATCTGGTGTTCCAAATGTATTAGCAGCTACTGATATTATTTGTTCTTCTTTTTCACTTAATGTATATTTTTCATATCTAAACAATTTTTCAATATAAAATTTATAGTTTTCTAGATTACTATTTTCTTCTATATATTTTTTTGCAATATCATATCCACTGTTAAGTATTTCTGGAGATGCAAAAGATAATAATTCTGATGCATCATCCAAAAACTTTTCTGCTTTCATTTTAAGTGATACGCTATTATTATTAGTTGAATCTTCATCACATAAAAGGTTAGCATAAACATACAAATTACTTAAATTTCTATCTATTTTTTCATCTAAAATTATAAAGTTATAAAAATTATCGCAGTTTGCCATTATTTTTCCTTTATATTTTTTAGCATCTTCTAATAATTTTTCTGTTTCTTTTATTATATTGTTAAATTCTTCTTCATCTTTTATAAATCTTGTTAAATCCCATGTATCTTCTTTATTTACTTCTACCCTTTTCTTTTCCATATGTTCTCCTTTTTACAGTAGAAAGTTCTAGTTTCCTAGAACTTCCTTATTATTTTTCTTCAAATTCAGCATCAATTACATCGTCATCTTTTTTATCTGATTTATTTTCTGTTTCTTTGTTTTCTGCTTGTGCTTTTTTAGCTGCTTCTTCATATACTTTAGCACCTAACTCCATTGCAGTTTCTTGTAATTTTTCTTTTTTAGCTTTAATGTCTTCTATATTACCTTTTTCTAAAGCTTCTTTAAGTTCTTTTACTTCTGCTTCTGCTTTTTCTTTATCTTTAGCATCAACTTTATCACCTAAATCTTTAATAGATTTTTCAGTCATAAAGATTAATTGTTCTGCTTCATTTTTAAGATCAGCTTCTTCTTTACGTTTTTCATCTGCTTCACGGTTAGCTTCTGCTTCTTTTACCATTTTATCTATTTCTTCATCTGATAAATTAGTTGAAGCTGTGATTGTAATTGCTTGTTCTTTATTTGTTCCAAGATCTTTAGCTTTAACATTTACAATACCATTAGCATCGATATCAAATGTAACTTCGATTTGAGGTACTCCTCTTGGAGCTGCTGGAATTCCTGTAAGTTGGAAATTACCAAGTGTTTTATTATCAGCTGCCATTGTTCTTTCACCTTGTAAAATATGAATATCTACAGCTGGTTGATTATCGGCAGCAGTTGAGAATACTTGTGATTTACTTGTTGGAATTGTTGTATTTTTTGGAATTAATACTGTACATACACCACCTAATGTTTCAATACCTAGAGATAATGGTGTAACATCAAGTAAAACGATATCATTTACGTCTCCTTTTAGTACTCCACCTTGAATAGCAGCACCCATAGCAACTACTTCATCAGGATTTACTCCTTTTGATGGTTCTTTAGAAAGTTCATTTTTAATTACTTCTTGAACTTTTGGTATTCTAGTAGATCCACCTACTAATAATACTTTATCTATATCATTTTTAGTAAGTCCTGCATCTTTTAATGCTGTTCTAACAGGTGTAAGAGTTGATTCAATTAAATCATCTACTAATTCTTCAAATTTAGCTCTAGTAAGTGTTACTTCTAAGTGAAGTGGTCCATCTTCTCCTTGAGATAAGAATGGTAGTGAAATCTCAGTTGAAGTCATACCACTAAGATCTTTTTTAGCTTTTTCAGCAGCATCTTTAACTCTTTGCATTGCCATTTTATCTTTACTTAAATCAATTCCGTTTTCTTTTTTAAATTCATCTACTAAGTAGTCCATAATTCTTTGATCGAAATCATCTCCACCTAGTTTATTATTACCACTTGTTGATTTAACTTCAAATACTCCATCTCCAATTTCAAGTATAGATACATCGAATGTACCTCCACCTAAATCGTATACTAAAATTTGTTCTGTTTTATCTTGTTTATCAAGTCCATAAGCAAGAGCTGCAGCTGTTGGTTCATTGATAATTCTTTTTACATCAAGTCCAGCAATTTTACCAGCATCTTTAGTTGCTTGTCTTTGTGAGTCATTAAAGTATGCAGGAACTGTAATTACTGCTTCTGTTACTTTTTCTCCTAAATAAGACTCTGCTGTTTTCTTTAAGTCTCCTAAAATCATAGCTGATATTTCTTGTGGAGTATATTCTTTATCTTTCATTTTTACTTTTTCTTTAGTTCCCATTAATCTTTTTACAGAATATACTGTATCTTTATTAGTGATCATACCTCTTTTGGCTTTTTCACCAACAATAATTTCTCCAGATTTACTCATAGCTACTACAGATGGTGTAGTTCTAACTCCTTCTGCATTAGCGATTACTTTAGCTGTATCTCCTTCGAATACAGCAACACAACTATTAGTTGTACCTAAATCAATTCCTATTATTTTACCCATATATTATCATCCTTTCTTATTCACTAACTTTTACCATAGCAGGTCTAATAACCTTACCTTTATATAAATATCCTTTTTGTAATACTTCAAGCACAGTTCCTTCAGGTGTACCTTCACGCACTTCTGTTAAAACTGCTTCATGGTATGTTGGATCAAATGGTTTATTTGCTCCATCAATTGCTTTTACACCATTATTTTCAAGTATTTTTACAAGATTACAATAAATCATTTTAAATCCAGATAAGAATTTTGAAAGTTCATCTTCTAAATTTTCATCATCTAGTTTGATAGCTCTTTCAAAATTATCTACTACTTGAAGTAATTCTTTTATCATATCTTCACTAGCAAATTTAAGCATATTAGAAACTTCTAAATCTTTTCTTTTCCCATAATTTATAAGTTCTGCCTTAGCTTCTAATATTTTTCTATCTTTTTCTTCAATTATTTTGTTTAATTTTTCTATTTCTTCATGAGGTTTTAAACCTTTATGATGCTTTTCATCATGATGACATTTGCATTCCTTTTCATGTGGTTTTGGTCCTTCATGATGACACTTACAATGTTCACTTTCATGTTTTTTATCACATTCACATTTATTATGTTCATGATGGCAATCACAATGTTTATGTTCTTCATTATGTTTATGTTCTTCATGAATATTTTTCTTTTCTTTATCTTTCATATTTACTCCTTTTCTATGTTTTCTTTAATGTAATTTAAAAGAGCAGTTACTTTATCATATTCCATCCTTTTTGGACCTATTAAAGCAATAGTACCTTCTTCTCCATCTGTTTCATACTTAGTTTTGATAACAGCTACATCATCATCGAAATCATTTTCTGAACCTATATAAACATGAATTCCGTCATCTTCTTCTTTAATTGTATTTATGATTTCTCTATTTTCAAATTTTTCTAAAATTTTTCTAATTTTATCTGCATTATCAAATTCTGGTTCTTTAAGCATATTACTTGGTTTAGTAACTTTTACATTTTGTCTTTGAATATCTGTAAATACATTATAGAAAGCATTATATAAGACTTCTTTTTGTTTTATTTCATCACCAATAATTGGTTTTACTTCAAACTCTAGTTTTTTACTTACTTCATTAATTGGTGTACCAATAATATGTTTATTAATTATGTCTACAATACTTTTTATTTCACTTATTGAAGTTTTTTCTTTAATAAACATTTTTTTATGTTCTACATGACCTTTATCAGTAACAACAATTGCAATAAAATTATTTTCATCAAGTGGTACTACTTCTACTTTACTTACTTTATTATCTTTAGAAGATTTTCCAAGTACTACTGATGTATAACTAGTAAGTTCTGATATGATTTCCATACTTTTTATTATTGTATCACTAAGCATTAGTGATTGGTTTTTAAAGATAGTTTGTAATTTTAAAACATCTTCACCTGTTAATTCTTTTGGCTTCATTATGTTATCTACATAATATCTATACCCTTTTTCTGAAGGTATACGACCAGAAGATGTATGTGTTTTTTCTAAAAGACCTAGTTCTTCTAAAATGCTCATTTCATTTCTAATAGTAGCAGATGAACATTTCAAATTTTCACATAGTGATTTAGAACTAATTGGACGAGCTGTTTTAATATAATCTTCAACTATTAACTTTAAAAGCTCTGTTTGTCTTTGGTTAATCACTTTATCACCTCTATCTTTTATGACTTAGCACTTTATATAACTTTTAGCAGTTGTATTTTTCAAGTGCTAATGTCATTATACTATTATATGTTAGCATTGTCAATATATGAGTGCTAAAATAATTTAATTTACATATTTTCACATTTTTTAATATAAAAAGAGCCTTTGGCTCTTCATACATATTACGCAATACTAACTATTTCTACATCATATTTACCATTAGGACTATCAACAGTTACAGTTTCTCCTGCTTTAAATCCCATAATTGCTTTAGCTATAGGAGACTCATTAGATATCTTGTTATTAAATGGATCAGCTTCTTTAACACCTACTATAGTATATTCTTCTGTTTCATCATCATCAACGTATTTTATAGTAACAGTATTACCAATAGACACTTTATCTTTAGAGACTTCTTTAATAACTACTACTTTTTCCATCATAGCTTCAAGTTCAGCAATTCTACCTTCTACTTCTGCTTGTGCTTGTCTAGCAGCATCGTATTCAGCATTTTCACTTAAGTCACCTTGTGCTCTTGCATCTTTAAGATCATTTATAACTTCAGGTCTTTTTTCAAGTTTTAAATAATCAAGTTCCTTTTGTAATTCTTCAAGACCTTGAGCTGTAACATAAATTTCTTTTTTATTTGACATAACTTTCACCTCTATTTTATATTCAAAACAAGACACATATTACACTATTTTAATATAAATGTCAATATCTTTTTATTCTAATTAAATCATATTTATGTAAAGTTTTATTTATTTTAATTTTTACTATTTGTTTTGGATGTCTAACTATATCTATTAAGTTATTATCCTCATCATAAATATCATTTATTTCATAAGTTATTATATTACCATTAGGTGAAAAAATTTCCACTAAATCACCTTTTTTAAAATAATTTCTTTGTTCTACCAATGCTAAACCTTTTTTTTCATCATAATCAAGTACAACTCCTAAAAAGTCTTGATTAGAAAGTTCTATTCTGCCATTATAGTACTGGCATGTTTCATCATAAATACCATAAAAAAACTGAGCTGTGCTTTCTCTATTAGCACATCTATTTAAAATTGCCTCATACTCTTTATTATATTTATAACTTTCTTTATTATTCATATATTCGTCTATTGCTTTTCTATATATACCTACTATAGTAGCAATATAATATATAGAGCGCATTCTTCCTTCTATTTTAAATGATGTTATTTTCATATCTATCATATCAGGAATATATTTTAAAAGTGATAAATCTTTAGTACAAAATGTAAATGGTTTTTCTCCTTCTATTTTATTATTATTTTCATCTTCTAAATTAAAATCCCATCTACAAATTTGACTACATCCACCTCTATTAGCATCCCTATTAGTAAAGTAATTAGATAATACACATCTACCTGAATAACTAGCACACATAGCCCCATGAATAAATGTTTCTATCTCAACATCGACATTATCTATTATTTCTTTTATATCTTCTTTAGATGTTTCTCTAGCTAATACTATTCTTGTTGCTCCTTTATTTTTTAAATATTTGACACTTTCTTTATTTGTAACAGACTGCTGAGTAGATATATGTACTTCTAATTTAGTATTTTTTAAAGCTATATCCATAATAGCTAAATCACTTACTATAATAGCATCTATACCTGTTTTCTCTAGTTCTTTTAAGTATTCTAATACTTTTTTCCCTTCTTCATTATGAAGTGCTATATTTACTGTTACATATACTTTTCTATTTCTATCATGAGCAAACTTTACCCCTTCTTTAATATCTTCTATAGTAAAATTCTGTGCATTTGCTCTAAGACCAAAAGAAGGACCACCTATATATACAGCATCTGCTCCATAAATAATAGCCCATTTTAATTTTTCTAAATCTCCTGCTGGAGCTAAAAGTTCTGGTTTATACATCTACTCACCTCTATACTTTATTTGTTTTTTTACTTCATATATTGTTTTATTATATAAAAAACCTTTATTTGTATTTTTAAGTAATTTATCAATTTCACTTTCTATTTTTTCATAATTGTCATTTATTTCAGATACTAAATCTATTATTTTAGCAAAAACATCTTCTTTTATATTAAAACTATTAAATAAAATATACTCTATATTTTTTTCTTTAAAATCTTTTATTTCTTTAATACTATTTAATATAAAATCAGTATAAACTGTACTACCATTTTTATCATCTATTATTTTATATCTTTTATCTTTTTTTTCTAAATAGTAATTATTACTTTTATTTAAATTAAATGTTTTTAAGTAGTTATTTACTAAATGTCTTCTAGATGTAAACATAGGTGTATATCCAAGTACATTTACTATTACATATTGTTTTGTATTTTCTTTAATATTAAGTATTTCTTCTTTTGTAATATCATTTGATAAATAAATACCTTTTACACCTTCATTATAATAATAGTTAGATGTAAAATAATTAGTTGTAAAATGTTCTTGATTCCATATTAAATCAAATGTATAGTCTTTTTCTTTATAAATACTTAATATAGATAAATCATAGTAAAAAACACCTTTTATTTTACTTTTATTTATTAGTTCTAGTGTTTTTTTTACGTCTTCTAATTCACTATTAAAAATATTTTTATTAATAGATACAAACACTTCTATATCATAAGTATTTGATACTTTTATAATATCTTCTATACTGTATTCATTCTCAAAATAAATACTTAAATTTTTAACTGGTAATAAAATACCATCTATTTTATCTTTTAATTTTTCTATTTGTTTTAAATTATTAGGTATTATTATTTTTTTCATAACTTCTCCTTTAAACAAAAAAGACCTATGGCCTTTTTATTATGCTACTTCTTTTACAGTTTCATCAAAATAATAAACTTTTTGTCTATCTTTTAGTTCATTAATACAAGTTACTTTATCTTCTTCTAATTTATTTAATTCTTTTCCTAATGCTTTATAGCTTCTTGTTCTAATCTCTTTTGGAGTATCTGTTTTAGTTAATACTCTTTCTACTTGATTATACATATCAGTATAATTTATATAATATTCTCTATAAACTCTCATTTCTGATATTTTTAATTTATATGCTGCTTTTGGAATTCCATAATTAGCTTTTATGTAATTTGGTATATCTTCTTTTTTACATCCAAATGATAGAGCCTCTTCTACTGCGTACAAGAACTCTCTTTCATTTGTAATATAAATATTGCTTAAAAATAATGGTTTTAATTCTTCATCAAAATTATGTTCATTCCAAATTTTAATTAAATCTTTTTTTTGTTTACTTTTTCTTTTAGATGTTAAATTATTTTTTTCTCCTAAACTTCTAAAATAATTTTTTAAATTCGCATAATCATGTATATTTATAATTCTAGCTTTCATAAGTTTATCACAGTTCTCTTGACTAAAGCTTTGCATATACATCCCCCCTGCTTTTTAAAGATTATAATATAATACCATTTTATAAATAAAAAAGCAAGAGTTTTTTATTTTTTTGTAGTGATTCCTATTCCATCACCTATACTTATAAATTTAGTTTCAAATTCTTCGTTGTTTTTTAAAAAATCTATATATTTTTTAAGTTTTCTTACTATTCCTCTTACATTTCTACTATCTATATTTTCTTCTCCTAATTCTACTAAACCATGGAATGCTAAATTATCTGAAAATATAGTACCGTTATCTTTTAAATTTTTTTTAAATTTTTCAAAGAACTTAATATACTGACTTTTAGCAGCATCAATAAATATCAAATCGTATTTATCATCTAATTCTACATCAAAAGCATCTTTCAAATAAATAGTTATTCTATTTTCTAAGTTATATTTTTTAATATTTTGAATAGCTTTTAAATATCTTTTTTCATCTCTTTCGATTGTAGTTACATAAATATCATCACTAACAAGCGCCATTTTTATAGTAGAATATCCTATAGCACTTCCTATTTCAAGTATTTTTTTTACTTTATTTTCTTTTATATAATTAGTTAAATATTCTATACCATCTTTTTGCATTATAGGAATATTATTTTCTTTAGCGTACTCTTCTATTTCTAATAAGTGTACCATAAACCATCTTTCTTTAACTGTGCTATTACATTATTATGTTCTTTGCTATTTTTAGTAAAATATACTTTTTTATTTTTATCTGCTACAAAATAATAGTTTGAACTTATAGTAGGATATAAAGTAGCTTTTATAGAAGTAAGTGATGGATTACATATAGGTCCTACCGGAAGTTTTCCGGCCATATTAGGATGTCTAGTATTATAAGCATTATAATCATTTAATTCTGACTTATACAAATCGCGTTCACCCATATCTACTTTAGCAGCATAATATGTTGTAACATCAGATCCTAAAGACATTTTACTTTTAAGTCTGTTATAAAAAACACTAGCTACACCTTGTCTATCACTTTCAGTAGTAGCTTCAAGTTCAATCATTGATGCAAGTGTTAATAATTCATGAACAGAATATGTACTATTTTCAATTTCTTTTTTATAGATATTTAGTTTATTTTCCATATTATCAAGCATTTTTTTAAATACATCTTCTATACTTGCTGAACCTGAAAATTCATATGTATCAGGGTATAAATAACCTTCTAAAGAATAATATATCTCTTCATTTTCTATTTCGTCTTTAATAAACCAATATTCTTTTTTTAGCTTATCTAAATAGGTTTTGTCTTTTAATTTATCATACACTTCATCTTCGGTAATACTTAAATTTTTAGAAATAGTAGAAGCTATATAGCGCATATTTCTTCCTTCTTTAAATGTTATTCTAACTGGTTTAGCATTTGGCTTTCCAGATAAAATATCAATTATTTTACTAGTAGTCATATTAGTATTAATTTCATATAAACCTGTTTCTAATTTATGTACTCCATTTAATTTTAATTTTATTTTATAAAAGATTGGAGATTTTATAGCATTATTTTCTATTAATTTTTTTTCTAAAGTATTAAAGCTATCTCCTTCTTTAACTTCTATTTGGATTATTTTATTTCCTCCAACTGGAGAATCTAAATAAGAATATATTCCTATAGTTATTAAAGTTAAAACCAAAACTGTAATTATTGTAATTATTAAAGCTAACTTCTTCATAAATACCTAAAAAAGCGAGTAATTATTACTCGTTTTCTCCCATCTTATCTGCTTCTTGTTGTAATTCTTCAAGAATTGTTTCAATTATTTTCCATTCTTTATCAGATTCAATTGGTTTTAACATAGTATTTTCTTCATCTGGTGTATAGATAGATGCGAACACTTTTGTATTTCCTTCTTCATCTACTGAATTGTCTGTATATACTATATAATTTTTTCCTGTTTCGTCTGATTCAAATGTAAATAAAGCTTCACATTCTATATTATTTCCTTCTTCATCTGTTACTGTAAAAGTCATTTTTTCTTCCATTTTATTCACCTTTCTTTTTATCTAAATAAGATTGAAGTATAATATTAGCAGCTAAACTATCAACCTTATTTTTTCTCTTTTTTCTCGATACATCAGCTTCTAACATATAATTATGGGCAGATACTGTACTAAGTCTTTCATCTTCTAAATATATAGGTATATTTAGTTCTTTTTCCCATTTTTCTTTTACCATTATTGTAGTTACCGATCTATCACCTAATGTGTTATTCATATTTTTAGGAAGTCCTAAAACAAGTGCTTTTATGTTTTCTTCTTTTATTATTTCAAGAAGTGGCTTTACAAGCGAATCATAGTCACTTTCCTCAAATCTAATTGTCTTATAAGGCGTAGCTATAGTAGCAGTTAAGTCACTAATTGATATTCCAAGTGTTCTAGTTCCTAAATCTAGACCTAAATAACGCACTATTTGCCCCAATAATTTTTAAGAATAACTTCTAATATTTTTTCTCTATCATATTTTTGAATTTTTCTTCTTGCTTCTTTATGACTTGTAATATATCCCGGATCACCACTAATTAAATATCCTACTAATTGATCTATTGGCTTATATCCTCTTTCTTCTAATATTTCAAGCACATCTGAAAGCATATCTTCTATCAAAGCATCCTCAAAATTATCTGATTTGTATTTTTTTGTTTCATCCATATAAACACCTACTTTATGAATACAATATCATTGTACCATTATTTTTTTTATTTTTCAACACTAACATTTGCTCATTTTATATTCTTCTTGTGTTTTCAATCTGTTTTTAATTTTATTTAATTCATTATCAAGATTATTTTTCGCTTCCATTCTTTCAATTGCTGCTTTTTCAAAAGAAGTACTATAGTCTATATCAGCTCTCGAATTCATTCCATTTAATAAAATATTTCTTTCTATTTGCATTTTGACTAAGTATGTTTCGTAATACTTTTTTAAATTTAATAGTTCTTTTTCTGTAATAACTTCCATATAATTTTGAAGTTCTCTTTCCAAGTATTCATTAAAGTTCATATGACCACATCCTTTTCATTAAAATAATAATATTTTATAATTAATCATTATATTTTTTATTTATTTTTTTATTTATTAAACTACCTTTGTTTATAATACCAGAACCAAATTTATTTTTTAAATCCATTACAGTTTTTTCTAATTTTTCATCTTTTTTTATTATTTTTACATCTTCGAATAATGATACTTGGTAATTATTTTTTTCTGTTAAATTATCAAGTCTTATTCCTATTAATCTAATAGGTTCACCTTTCCAAAGTTCTTTAAATAATTTTTTGCTTATTTCATATACATCTTTTGATGTATTTACAGCATTTTTCAGTTTGATTTGATGTGAAGATGATTTAAAAAATTTATCTTTTATTAAAACTGCTACAACATTTGCATATTTTTCTTCTTTATGAAGATTTCTTACCACATTATCAGAGATAGCTAGCAAAATTTTATTAATATCTTCTATTTTTGTATAATCTTTTTCTAAAGTTACTGAGTTGCTTATTCCTTTTACATTTTCTTTTTCAGTTCTAACTTCTTCATTATTTATTCCATTTGCTGATTCTATAAATTTATAAGTATTATTTTTAAAATATTTATAAAGTAAATTAGGATCAGAATGAGCTAAATCATAGATAGTATTTATTTTAAGTGATTTTAATTTTTCAGTGCTTCTTTTACCGACACCATAGAGTTTTCCTACATCAAGAGGCCACATTTTTTCTTCAATTTCATTTTGAAATAAAGTATGTACTTTATCTGGTTTTTCAAAATCAGATGCCATTTTAGCACATAGTTTATTATTAGCTATACCTATATTTACAGTAAAGCCTAACTTCTCTTTTATTTCATCTTTTAATTTATAAGCAAATTTAATAGGATCCCCATATAATTTTTTTACTTTTGTGTAATCTAAAAAACATTCGTCTATGGATAGTATTTCTATATCTGGAGAATAAGAAAGTATATAGTTAAATAAACTAGCACTCATCTTTTTATATAATAAATAATCTGCTTTAAAAACTCTAAGTGCTGGGCATTTACGTCTAGCGCTATATAATGTATCAGCTGTTTTTATTCCGAGTTTTTTGCATGGATTAGATTTAGCTACTACTATTCCTTTTCTAGCCTCTTCATCCCCACCTATTACGGCATAACTATTTCTTATATCATATTTACTACCATTTTTAAGTAGATCTACTGCTGTCCAAGATAGAAATGCATTATTTACATCTATATGCATTATTATTCTCTCCATAGTATCACCTACATAAATTATATAGAAAGCAAATTTTTATGTCAATAAAAAACTAGCTTACGCTAGTTAAAATAATGTACTAATTATTAATACTAAAATTCCTACTATTATTCCTATAATAGTATCTTTTTTATACTTTGTTCTCTTTATTTTAGGAAGTAATTCAAATATACTTATATAAAGTAGCATTCCTAATGTAATTCCAAGTAAAATTCCTATTATATCGTTTGATATATATCCATATAAGAAATGTGAAAATAATCCACCTATAAATGTTGATAAAGTTATAAATAATAAAATAAGTGCAATTTTCTTTTTGTCTTTATTTCCTTTTACGAATGTAGATGTAACTATCATTCCCATTGGAATATTATGAAGTCCTATACCTATACACATCATAATCCCCATTTTTATATCAGTAATAGCAGCTGTATAAAGAGCAAAACCTTCTATTAAGTTGTGCATAGAAAGTGCTACACTTGATACTATTCCTATATGATGCAAATTTTCTTCTTTTTTCTTTTCTGTTTTTCCATGTTCATGATGATCTGGAACAAATTTATCTAATAATTTTAAAAATCCAATTCCTATCATAGTTGATGCGATAATAAGTACAATTACACTTATTAAATTAAATTTTCTTATAAATATTTCATATAGTTCTGGAATTATTTCTAATATAATTAATGTAATTATAACTCCAAATGCTAAACTTATTGAAAAATTAACTACCCTATCATTATCTTTTGTTTTATAAACAATTAAAGTTCCAATTAAAATAAATAAACCTACTACAAAAGTTAAAACTAACCCCATTTATATCACCAATATAATTTTATCACTTAACAAAAAATAAGTAAACAAAAAATAGTTTTGAAACTATTAAACTATTTTTTATATTGATATTTTTTATCAAATCCATTTGTTTTTTCGTAATATTTTTCAAAAACTGTTTTTATTATATTTAGTTTTATACATGTGCTTATACTAGTTTCTTTAATAGAATCTAATGCCCATACATATCCTTTTATTTTACCATTTCCAGATAATGGATTAGTTAATATAGATGATGCAAATCCATTTTCTACATCGAAATTTAACCAAGTACCGGTAAATCCAGTAGATGCGAAAGCACTAGTACTTTGATAATTAAGCACTTCAGTAATATCTAGTCCTCTTGGATGTTTTTTATACATCATCCCTCTAGTAATCCACATTGGATCCTCTCTATATGAATCATCATTACCACTTGAAAATAGTTTAATGTTTCCATCACTATCTTTTATGTAATCTCCTTCGTAAATTGGTGTTGATAATTTGTTAATACTTTTTTTAGATATAAGTTTTTCATTATATAATCCATCGAATAATTTCATTAAATCTTCACCAGTTGAAAATATACCAGCATGACCTGCATTTTTTATAATTTTTGCTTTAGGATCGTGTACACATTTTGAATTTGGAAGTCCCCCTGTAATAACAGAATTTCCTATATCATATCCTGTGTTATTTAATCCTAATATTTCTTTAAAATATCTATCAAATTTTTCATTTTTATTTTCTATTAATTCTTTAGCAATCATATATGGTATATCACTATATAAATGGATACCACTTTCAGTCACTTTAGCATTTTTCAATTTTTCTAAAGCTTCTATTTCATTTACACATTCATCTATTCTACCATCTGTTCTAAAATTATGACAAAATGTTAAAGCTTCTATTAATTTAACATCTTGTTTAAATTCTGGATTTAATGATCTAATAGTTTTATTTAAATCTAGATTACCCAGTTCAGATTCTTTTAAAATTAAAATTGCCGTAAACAATTTTGTTATACTAGCTAAATCAAATCTAACAGTACTATCGATATTTTTAGCATCAGATCCTAATGATGTTTTTCCATCATAGATATCCACTTCCAAACTATTAGCAAGTTTAATACTTGTACTTATACCTGGGGCATAGTCCTTATCAACTACTTCACTAGTTTTAAGAACCAATTCTTCTGTAATACTTTTTATTAGATCATCAACGTTATAATCTTTTTTTTCTATAAGAAATTTTCTAGTTTCTTTTATAATATTAAATAACTCACTATAATTTTTTAAATCACCTTTTTTTACCATATCATCTAATAATTTATATGATACTTCATCAATACACTCTAAATATAAATTCATATAAAATCCCCCTTAGTTATCAATATTATATATTATTTTTCTTTAATGTCAATAAAAAAATAGTCCTAAGACTATTTTATAGCAGCTAATAATTCTGCTTTTTTCATTGTACTATATCCAGCTACATTTTGTTCTTTTGCTACTTCACGAAGTTCTGCTACTGTCATTTTTGAATAATCAGTTGTTTTTTCTTCTTTTACTTCTTTTTTAGTTTCTTTTACTTCTTTTGTTTCTTTTTTAACAGTTTTTCCTTCTAGCGCATTTTTAGCAACATTAACAAGTTCTGTAAATGCTTTAGGATTTTCAATAGCTATTTCAGAAAGCATTTTTCTATTGATTTCTACACCAGCTTTTGAAAGCCCGTTTATGAATTTAGAATAACTGATTTCGTTTTCTCTACATCCAGCATTAATTCTTGTAATCCATAATTTTCTGAAATCTCTTTTCTTTTGTCTTCTATCTCTATAAGCATAAGCAAGTGAATTCATTACTTGTTCTTTAGCTGTTTTATATAATCTATGTTTACTTCCAAAGTAACCTTTAGCTTGTTTTAATACTTTTTTTCTTCTAGCACGATGAATTGTTCCATTTTTAACTCTTGGCATGTTTTTTCCTCCTTATATTACATAATTTCTTTAATTCTTTTGTAATCTGATTTACTTAAATTAGATCCTTTTCTGCATTTTCTATTACTTGCAGCATTTTTCTTTCCTGTATTGTGTCTTGAACCAGGTGTTCCAATTTTAACTGTTCCACCAGGTCTTACTTTACATACTTTAGCAGTACCTTTATGTGTTTTTAATTTTGGCATATTTTATTCCTCCTACTTTTCTTTTTTCTTTGCTAATATCATTGACATAAAGCGTCCATCTAAAACTGGTGCTTTTTCTACATCAGCGATATCTTCTACCGCACGTGCAAATCGAAGTAATACTTCTTTTCCAAGATCAGTATGTGCAAGCTCTCTTCCTTTAAAACGAATTTGAACTTTTACTTTGTGACCTTTTTCTAAATATTTTGATGCATTTCTTACTCTTGTATCAAAATCATGAACATCAATATTAACAGAAAGTCTATATTCTTTTAAATCTAAATTAGCTTCTCTTTGCTTTTTCAGATTTTCTTTGGCTTTCTTTTTACTTTCGTACTTGTATTTGTTGTAATCCATAATTTTACATACTGCTGGTTTTGCGTTTGGATTCATTAAAACTAAATCAAATCCAGCATATGATGCAAGTGTTAATGCATCCTTTATTGGTTTTACTCCAAGTTGTTCTCCATTTGGTCCAATAACCATTACTTCTTTTGCCCTAATCTGTTCATTTATAAACAAATTTTTGTCTTTATTTGCGATATGCGACACCTCCAAATATACAAAAAAGTAGATACATTGTACCCACTTTACCTATTTATAACACTAAAAAAATGTATTAAATCGGCATAAACCCAAAGCTAATGTGCAATCGGGTGAGAAGTGGATACTTCTTCTTTCCTTTTTGATTTCCTCATATATTTTACATATAATTATATACTTTGTCAAGTGTTTTTAGAACTTTTCTTGTTAACTACTATATTTATTATATTTTCATATACTTTATCAAATATTATTGAAATAAAATAAGAAAATACAAATGTTAAAATATATTCTATTATAATAAAAATTATATTTTCTAAAAATCTTGTTGGAACAAATATTCTCATCATTACTTTTTTTATAAGTTCCATTACTATGACATGAAACATATAAATATAAAAAGTAAGTGAAGCACTTTTTATAAAAAATGATTCTATTTTTGGATTTATTTTTAATTTATCATAATTTTCTTTTATAAATATAAAGAAATATGTTGTTATTATAAAAGGAAACATTGATGTTACAGTTAAAAATGAATCTGTTCTTACATCTTTAGTCATTATATAATCAAGAATTGGCATTAATATTATTGATATAAAGGATAATTTATAGAGTATTGTTGTTAATTTTTTATTTATTTCATATTTATATAAATAATATCCTAAAAATAGATAATTAATATAAATAATAAAATTAGGAAAATAAAATGCTGAAAACATATTTATATTAATAATACTAAACAAATGCATTAATGTTAACAAAGTATTTCCCATTAAGAAATTTATTAAAATTAATCTTTCTACATCTTTTTTAGTTAATTTTTGAATAAATGATTTTAAATATGGTATTAACAAATATATACAAATAATAGTATACATATACCAAAAATGATATTTAATTCCATTAGTTGTAAATAATGAAATAAAGTTTATTATAGAAAAATTCCCTTTTATTTTAATCATCTCATATATATAATAAATAAAAGAAATAATTATGAAAGGAAACAATAATTTTGGGATTCTTTTTCTTATAAATTCTTTATAAGTATATTTTTTTTTATCATTAAACATAAAAATACCTGTAAACATTAAAAATAATGGTACACCCATTCTGGTAAAAGTATCCAAACAGGTAAGAAAAAAATAATTTGGCTTATAATTTATTAAATAATAATCTCTAAAATCTGCTAAAACGTGAATTAATATAACAGATGCGATTGCGATAAATCTAAGTGCGTCACAATACTTTACTCTTGTTTTCATAAAACCACCCTATTCATTTAAATATGGTAACAATATTTTAGTTAAATGTAAATAACCTAAATTAGATAAATGCAAACCATCAGTTGTATATTTTAAGTCCATTTGATTATCTTCACTAACAAATTCATCATAAGTATTTATATAAGTAATTTTGTTTTTATCACAGTATTCTTTTAATAATTTATTAATTTCTTCTATTTCTTTATTAGTTCTTTCTCTAACCGTCTCTTTGTTTACTTTACTATCATCAGAATTATTAACAGGTAATAATGATTCTATATATATTTTAGTTTTTGGTCTTATCTTTCTTATTTTATTTACTATTTTACCAATATTATTAACTATTTCTTTAGGAGTTCTCTCACCAATATCATTTGTTCCAATAAGCAAAAATACTTTAGTTGGATTATATACACCTACTCTATTTTCTATATTATCTAAAATATCAGTAGTTTTATTTCCAGCTACTCCACTATTTACTACGGGAATATTATCGTAAAATTCGTCAAATGCATACCAGTCTGTTATAGAATCTCCTAAAAAAACAAAATTATCATATTCTGTTACTTTTATATCATAAGGATTTTTCATTAACAATTCTTGTTCATGTTTTTTAGAGCTTGTAAAAATAATATTAATTAATAATAATATTAATATAATAATAAAATAAATATCTTTTCTATATATATACAATTTTTTCATCTTTCTCATAAATATATCCCCCATCATTTTAAAACAGTTTCTATTATAACATTTTAACTATTTATTGACAATAAAAAAAGCTTAATAATAGCTTTTTAATATTTACAAATATAAAGTGTATCATCTACAAACTTAAATTGTTCATCAGCAATATTGTCCCAATTATTTTTTGAACAATATTCTTTTATTTTTTTATTATCATCTCCATCAGTAATACTTCTACCTAAATACATAGATAATGCTGGTTTAAATGACCAATCAATCATAACATTTCTAGCATTCATATCCCCTGTCATTTTAACATTTGGATAATTATATACCATTCCTTTATCTGGATACATTACTAATTTTTTTATTTTTTCATTATTTTCTGTTTCATATTTATTTATTTTTCTTATTATATAATCTGTTTCATATTTTTCTAATCCATTATTTTTTATTTGATTAACAACTATTGTATTCCATCCAATAAGTTCTATTATTAAATAAATGGAGGTTATAAAAATAAACGCTGTATTATATTTTTTATTTTCTTTAATATATACTATATAAAATGCTAAAGGAATCACTATAAGTAATCCAAGACCAATTGTACTTCTTGGAACCATCCATATATTATTAGTATTAACTATAAAATATGGAACTATTGGAACTATTATTACTGCTAAAATAATGTATATTAGAAACAAATATTTATATATTTCACTTTTTTTATTATACATTATAAATATTAAAATTAATATTAATATTCCAAAGATTGTTATGTATACATAATTAGGTATTATTAATGCGCTTGTTATTAATAAATTTTTAGTTCCTTCTATTATTTTAATAAAAGATTCTTTAAGATTTACTTCTCCGCTTATTCTAGTAGCACCTGCTATTTTAGATACTATTAATGTTGTTATAGATGGAAGTGCATAATTAAATGCAATTATAATATTATTAATTATAAATTCTTTTAAATTTTTAGAATATTTAAGCACAAATAAGATAGGTAAAATAATAAGTAGTGATATTGTACCTTGATAACAAAATGCTGTTATTATAGATGGTATAAAAACCATAATTAAATTTTTCTTATTTTTTGTTTCAAAGTATTTTAATAGAAAATTAGTACTAATAACAATAAGTAAAATACTAAAGGTTGTTACACCAGTATATTCTGTAAAATAGAAAAGTTCTACTACAAAAATACTTAGTATAAGCATAATAGATGCAATTATGTTTACTATTTTGTCTTTCTTATATTTGCATAATATATTATAAATGATTATTTCACTAATAAATAAACTTATAAACGCAAGTATAAAAGATATAAGTTTTACTTTATACATTGAAATAGGTAGATAAGAAATTATGTATAAAAATAAAGTCATTACAAATCTACCATCATGTAAATATGGATTTATAGCATTATTTTTAAGACCGAAACTTTCCATATAGTAAGTATCAGCAGCATATCTATCTTGAGCAAAAATTATAGTAAAAGCCAGAGTAATTATAAATAAAACTAAATATATGTTTTTATTCTTTTTAAAATTTGTCTTTAATTTGTCTAACATATTATTTAAATATCTTTCTAAATAAATTTATTACTCTTTTTACTTCTAATTTAATTAATCTAAAGATAGATAAAAATACTTTTAATATGCTTTTTACAAATTGTCTAAGTATAATGAATTCATTGTATAAATGAAATTTATCAAAAATAATTTCTAATCTATAAATAACTTTATCTAATTTAATTCTATATGAAGGTCTATCATCTTCAAAATAATATTTTGTTTTATATTCCATACACTGATATGAATATGTATATTTATTAGCTGTTAAGAAATAATTTACATATTCTTTAACAAATTTCATGTTTTTTGATAAATTAATCCCATTTTCATAAGCTTCTTTTCTCGGATTTTTAATTATATTATCAATTTCACTTTCCATATTTTTTATCATATTATTTAAAGTAAATCCTTTTAATATTTCTTTTCTTGCATTAGAACTTAATTCTTCTAAATTATTTTTTACTTCATTTATAGCATCTACATATAAATTTATTTCTTCATCGTCATATTTAAAATTAACTATTTCCGTTTCTTTTTGAAGAAGTGGAAGTAATTTTCCAACTTTATCATTTACAAGTTCTCCTTGTCCTCCAACATCACTAGATATAACAGGAACTCCCATTGAAAGTGATTCATAAGTTGTTAGTGCAAGACCTTCTTTTATAGAGCAATTTAAAGTTATATCACACATAGCATAAATTTCTTCTGGTTTATCAGATTTACCTAAGAATATCACATAATCATTTAAACTATGTCTTGTAACTAAATCTTTTAGATTTTGTTCTAATGGACCATCACCTACTATGATAAAAATAGTATCATTATTATTTTTAACATATTTTTTTATAATTTCTATAAACAATAACGGTCTTTTTTGATGCGCAAGTCTACATATATAACCTACTATAGTTTTATCTTTAGGTAAATTATATTTTTCTCTAAGTTCTAAATTGTTATAATTATTTGGGTCAAATTTATCTGTATCTACTCCAATATATACTGTATCTGTTTGTTTGTTGGAAACTTCAAAGTGAGAATTATATATTTTTTCTGATGATTTATTACAAAATAAAGTTTTATCTATAAAGTCACTTACACTAGCGCTATCTCTAGAATATCCACCACTACGATTATACCATTCTTCCATATGAATATAATCCATTATAGGAAGATTAGGATGTTTAGCTTTTAAATAAGGTATAATCGCATATCCAAATACTGAATTTGTATTTAAAAATAAATCAATATTTCTTGTTTCTATTATATAATTTATAAAAGCAGGCCAGTATTCTTCGTCTAAAAATGATGTAATATCAAATACTTCTAAAGCTTCTTCTTCAAATTTTTGTCTCCACAAATATTCTGTTGGTTGTGTTGATATTAAAGTAACTGAATATTTTTCTTTATCTATTAATCTTAAAAAATCTAAATTAAATTTATCAGCACCGCCCATTATCATCCATGGGATAACCATTAAAATATTTGTTTTTCCATTTTTCTTTCTTTTTGGAATTACTACATTATCAAAACCTTCCTTCATTAAATTCCAATTATAATTTTCTCTTGGATAATTAATAGGTTTTACTCTTTTAGTGATTTTTTTTGCTTGATTATCTATTATCTCTAAAGCTCTTTTTCTATTTTCTTTAGCTCTATTATTTTCTCCAGAATCTTTTTTTCTTCTATACCAAAAAGCATAATAACTCATATGTACTGGGTAGTATCCTTTTTCTATCATTTTAAGCCAAAAATACCAATCTTCATGCACAGCTTTTTCTTTAAGTTCATAGCCGCCTACATCTAATAAATCGTCTTTTCTTATCATTGCACACGAAACAAGAAGATTTTCTTTTTTCATTTGTTCACTATCAAAATTTTTATTCCATACATATTCTATTGCATCAAAACCAACTGAATCTGCATATGCCCAAGATGCTTTTTTATTTGTTTCTAAAGTTAAATAAGATGTTTCAAAATATGTTTTATCTATTAAATCATCATCATCTAAAATAAAAATATACTTCGTATTTTCACTTGATTTATTTATTCCAAAATCACGAGCTGAAGCAAGCCCTCCATTTTTCTTATGGAAAACTTTTATTCTATCATCTAATTTTTCTATATCTTTTAGAAGTTCAAGTGATTTTTTATCAGTAGAGCCATCGTTTATAATTAGTAATTCAAAATAAGGGTATGTTTGATTTAAAACTGAATTTATAGTTTGATATATGTACTCTTTACTATTATAAAATGGCATTATTACCGATATTTGCGGTTCTTTTTTTTGATATTTATATTCATTTAATAATTTTTTTCCAGGTTCTAATTTAAAATTAAAATTCATATATTCACTACTTTCTATATATTAATTTCATAGTATTTATTATTATAACACTATTATATTTATTTAGTAAATAATTCATATTATTTTATTTATTATTTAATAATCTTTCAACTGCTTTCATAATTCCTAAAACACCATATTCATAAGTAAGAGATCCTTGAAGATATGCTATAAATGGTTCTCTTATTGGTCCATCACAAGAAAGTTCTATAGAAGAACCTTGTGTAAATGAGCCTGATGCCATTATTACTTTATCATCATATCCAGGCATATTCCAAGGCATAGGAAGTGCACTTGAATCAATTGCAGATCCAAGTTGAATTCCTTGGGTAAAATTAACTAAATCTTTTTCATTACCAAACTCTATATTTTGAACAATATCTGCTCTCTTATCGTTATATTTTGGTTCTACTTTATATCCTAAATTTTCAAGGACTTTACTAGTTAATACAGCTATTTTTAAAGCATTTCTAACTACAGAAGGTGCCATATAAATTCCTTGTAAAATAGCTTTATTAATTCCAAGAGTAGGTCCTACTTCTTTTCCTTCACCTGGAACAGTAAGTCTATCAGCAGCAAGAGCTACAAGTTCTTTTTTACCTGCTATATAAGCACCATTAGGAGCTATTCCTCCACCTAAATTTTTAATAAGTGATCCTACTATAACATCAGCACCTACTTCAAGTGGACTTTTTTCTTCTACAAATTCACAATAACAGTTGTCTATCATAATAATAACTTCTTTATCTATTTTTCTTATTTCTTCTATTACTTTAGCAACTTTATCTATTGTTATACTTTTTCTAGTTGAATAACCTTTAGATCTTTGAATTTCTATTACTTTTATTTTTTCACTACTTAAAGTTTCTTTTATTTTTTCATAATCAAAATCATTATTTATTAAATCAATTTGTTTATAATTTATATTAAACGATTTTAAAGAACTTTTATTTTCTTTTATACCTATTACTTCATCTAAAGTATCATATGGTTTTCCTGTTATACTAAGTAAAGTATCATTTGGTCTTAAAAGTGCGAATAAACAAACTGTTAATGCATGTGATCCTGATATAAACTGACTTCTAACTAAAGAATCTTCTGCCCCTAACACTTCACTAAATACTTTTTCAATAGCATCTCTTCCTATATCTCCATAACCATAACCAGTAGTAGATGAAAAATGAGCATCTGTTATATTATTATTTTGAAAAGCTTTTAAAACTTTTAAACTATTATTCATACATATTTTATCTATTTTATTAAATTCTTCTAAACACTCCATCTCTGCTTTTTCAATTATTTCTCTTATATCCATATTACATTCCTCCATCTACTTTAATAATTTCACTATTTATATAAGAAGCAAGCGTACTTGATAAAAAACATACTACACTTGCGATTTCTTCTTTTTTAGCAAATCTCCCTAAATATATTTTAGAACTTTCTTCTTTTACAAACATTTCTTCCATTTCTTTATCTTCTATTTTTATCATATCTGTTTCTATAAAACCTGGTGCCACTGCATTTACTCTAACATATGGAGCGTACGCTATTGCCATATCGTGAGTAAGTGAATTAAGTGCTGCTTTTGATGCATTATAATCAACATTTACGGGTGAAAAAGAAGTAAGTCCATCAGTAGAAGATATATAAACTATACTTCCACTTTTATTTTCATACATTATAGACGCAACTTCTTTTGTTACTATAAAATTACCAAGTAAATTAGTATTTAATGTTTTTTTAAAATTTTCAACTGTTTTGTTTTCATAAAAATCTTCGATTGTAATTCCTGCATTTCCTACTAATATATCTATTTTACCTAGTTTTTCTATTATTTCATTTACCATATTTTTAACTTCTAATTCATTTGTTATATCACATTTTATTTTAAGTACTTTTACATTATATTTTTCTTTTATTTTATTTTCTAATTCTAAAGCTTCTTTTAAACTACTATTATAATTAATTACTACATTAGCATTTAAAGATGCAAACATTTCTATAATAGATGCTCCAAGACCTTTTGCTGAACCTGTAACTAATACTACTTTATCTTTAAAATCCATTTATATCACGTATAATCAATCTTATAGAAATATGAATTAATTTCTTATTGATTGATCCCTTTCTATTTATATTTTCTTATTATACATCGTGATATATAATAAGAAATGCACTGTGGATTTGTTTCTCATTTTTTACAGCCATTTTATGGACTGGTTATTGGTGACTAAAACCACAGATTTTTAATTTAATTGTTAATTAGTTAGTTAACACGTTAGTTTTTAACTAATCGATGTTTTATTAGATTACGTGATTACATGATTAAAAACCTTGTGGCAAACAATTCAGTGCAAACAAACTAATTTTGGAGGTGCTTATAAATGATATATTACATTGGTATTGATATATCAAAATACAAACACGATTTCTGTATTATTTCAAATACAGGTGAAGTAATTGTTGAAAATAATTCTTTTGAAAACAGCAAAAAAGGATTTCAATCATTTTTAGAACTATTGAAATCCTATAATAAATCCAAAGTCCAAATTGCTTTTGAAGCAACTGGACACTATTCTAAGAATTTGGAACTGTTCTTAACCAATCAAGGTTATTCATTTATGAAAATGAATCCTCTTATCATTCATCAGTTTTTAAAAGCTCGAAGCTTACGTAGAACTAAGACCGATAAAGCTGATAGTTTAACTATAGCTAATTATCTTATGTCTGTTCCTTACAAACCAAATTCAAATTTATTATACAACATTTTTACATTAAAGTCACTATGTAGAAATAGAGAACTATTAGTTAAAGAAAGAAGTAAATTTTATGTGCTTTTAACAAATGAATTAGACCTTACTTTTCCGGAGTTAAAGCCATTTTTTAATAATTCTTTTTCTACTACATTATTATATGTTTTAGAAAAATATATTAATACTGATCATATTTCTTTAATGAGAGATTTCGATTCTATTTATAAAATTTCTCGTGGCAAATTTTCTTATGCTAAATTTGCCAAATTAAAAGAACTTGCTAAAAATTCAGTTGGTCATCACGATAAAAATACTGATTTACTTATTTCTACTTATGTTTCTATTATCAAAAGCTTTAATGATAAAATTGATCCAATAGATAAACAAATTTCAACAATTATCAAAGAACTAAATCCTAGAATGTTATCAATTCCTGGATTAGGTGAATTATCTGCAGCCGTAATTCTTTCTGAATATGGAGATATTAGTAATTTTTCTTCTCCTAATAAAATGTTAGCTTTTGCTGGCCTTGAACCTAGTGTTAGCGAGTCTGGTACCATTCAAAATAATGGTAAGATGGTTAAACATGGTTCTGGTCATTTAAGATATTCAATTATGAATACTTCAATGATTATTTTAAGATATTCACCAACTTTTTATGATTATTACCTTAAGAAACGTTCTGAAGGTAAATGTCATCGTGTTGCTTTATCTCATGTTTGTAAAAAACTTATTAGAGTTATTCATTCATTAGAGAAAAACAACATTGATTTTGATCCGTCTTTATTGAAATAATATTTTATAATTCTATATTATTTACAGCCTTCAAAAATTTTAAAAAAAATGATTTTGAAGTTTTTTGGCGTGGGATAAATTCCAATTTATAACAAACTATTAAAAATATTTAAAAATGTATTGACTTCTAATAGTTAGTCACCAATAATATTTTACCAAAAATAAAAAGATATTGCTATCTTTTTACCATTTCTCTTACTTTTTCCTCAGCACTTTCAATTACTTTTTTTACTTTTACATATGGAATACCAAGTGTTTCTGATATTTCTTTATTAGATGCTCTATTACAAGTAAATAAACCATTTTTTAAAATAAATGCATCCCTTTCTTCTTTTGGAAGAATAAATGCTAAAGAAATTAGTTTTTCTCTATCAGTAAGTAATTCTATATATGGATTTTTTATTTTTAATCCTAAACATATATTTTTAAAATCATTTTTTAATTTATTGATTATATAATGAACTGACGATATCTCATATATATTAGAGATTTCTTTCCAAGATAGTTTATCTTTTCCATTTAAACCATAATAATATTCTAATAAAGTTCTTTCTTTATTAGTAAATGCAAGAAAAGCTCTATCAATTATACTATTATCAATATCTTCTCCATCAAATATATCCATCTTTAATTTTAAATATTTATCTATATTTTCATTTGCTCCTGTTATTTTTAACATAGCCTTTAATTTTTTTACTTCCTGTTTTAAAGCATCATTCTCTTTACTAAGATTTATATTTGAAACCTGCAATTCATAATTTTCCTCTTTAAAACGTCTATTTTGTTCTTTTTCTTCAATAAGATGATTAGTTGTATGTTCTAATGTTCTTATATAATCACTTGTTAAATTAGTTACACATCCATATTGACGTTCAAAAACAGAATTATATATTTTTAATTTTCTTATTTTTTCTTGTTCATATAAGCCATATTCAGAAATTATTTCGTTTTCTATATTTTTAACTTTAGTATAAGTAGGTAATAATAAAGTTTGATATTTTAGTAATTCTTTCAAAGAATCTTTATCATAATATAAAACGGTAAGTGGATAATAATTTCCGTAGGAACTTTTTTTTATTCCTATTATTCCATATCCGTCATCTATTTTATACCCTAATAAATATTCAACATTAGGTTTTAATTCATCATTTACTAAAAAAGCTTTATTTGTATCAAATTTTACTATGAATCCTAAACTAGCAGGTAAAAAGCCACAAATATTTTTCATAACTGTTAATTTTTCTTTATAATAGCTTGAAATAAAATATTTTGTTTTATAACCACTTTGAATAATTAATCTATAAAATCTTTCAGGATTAAAGAAAATAAATTCTAATATATCATTAGCTTGTAAATTTTTAGGAACTAAACCACTTTCTTTAAGTTTATTGATTTGAATTCCAACTAAGTGTGCAAAGCTTTGTTCATAAAATGAAAAATTTATTACATTTCCATCAGATATTCTCATAATATATGATTTATTAAGCCATTTTTTTTGAAATTTTCTATATAGTTGTTCTGCTTTCCACATATAATCTAAAAATTCTTTTTTATTCATAAAACCCCCTATTAAGTTTATTTTTTTATTATTCTTTTTGGACTATGGAATTTTTTAAATTCTCTATAATTTTCTTTTTCAAACTCTAAACAATATTCTTCTTCTTCAGTTAATATTCTGTTTGGTAACCTTTTTTTATTAACTATGTATTTATTTAATGCATTTTGTATATCTTCTGGATTAGATGGTTTTATAAAATATTTATTATATGCATCTACAATATTTTCTAAAAAATCTATTTTAAATGTTTTAATAATCTCTATGATAAGATTTTTTGAATAATAAAATGTTTCATTGTCCATATTACCTTCTCCTTTTTGTTCGGTTATAATATCATATAAATATATATTTGTCAAATATACACAAAAAAAGAGCTTATGCTCTTGATACATATTTTCCATCTTTAGTAGATACAAGTATTTTTTCTCCTTGCTCTATAAAAAGTGGTACTCTAACTAATAATCCTGTTTCAACTTTAGCGTCTTTTTGTGCATTGTTAGTTGTATTTCCTTTTACAGCTGGTTCTGTTTCAGTAACTTCCATTTCTATTTTATCTGGTAAAACTATTCCTAGAAGTTCGTCACCAAATTGAACTACTTCTACTTCCATATTTTCTATTAAATAGTTTTTGTCATCACCAACTTGTGCACTAGATAATTCTAGTTGATCATAAGTTTGCATATTCATAAAATAATATGTTTCACCAGTATTGTATAAATATTGTACAGTAGATTTTTGTATATTAGCTTTTTCTAATTTTACATTTGTATTAAATGTTTTTTCAACAGTTCCACCAGTTCTTAAATTTTTAAGTTTAACTTTCATGAAAGCTGAACCTTTTCCTGGTTTAACATGTAGAAATTCTACTACTTGATATATATTTCCTTCTAGTAAGAAAGTTACACCGTTTTTAATATCGTTTATATTAAACATATAAGTTCTCCTTCCTTTTTAAGAAAAAATTTATAATTATTTTTTTTCTTTATGAACTGTAGTTTTTTTGCAGTGTTTACAATATTTATTTAATTCTAAACGTTCAGGAGTATTTCTTTTATTTTTTGGTGTTCTATAATTTTCATTTTTACATTCAGTACATACTAAAGTAATATTTTCTCTTACTTCTCCTTTTTTTGCCATAATTTCCCTCCTTTGTTCATTCCATAATATTATAACAAATTATTTGTAAATGTCAAAGTACTTTTGTGATATTTCTCTTGTGATTCTTTTATTTACACCTGAACTATAAGTACTACTTGTAAGTCTATGACTAATATCTGGAGATAATACTGTGAAAGTTACTTTAGGATCATCATAAGGAGCATATGCTACAAAAGTATTTGTAATTGTTTCAGTATCTACTTTTCCATCACCATCAGTATCAATAAAACTTTCACTTGTTCCAGTTTTACCAGCAGCATTATAACTATAATCTATATAACCCACACCTGTACCATAAGTCATAGTACCTCTAAGACCTTCTTTAACTCTTTGCATATATTTATCTTCTGTATTTACTTTATTTAAAATTACTTTACTATTTTTACTTTTAAGTATAGTAAGTCCATCCTTTGTTGGTTCATAAACTTCTTTAAGTAAATAAGGTTTTAATCTATTTCCATCATTTGCGATTGTAGTAATATATTGTGATAATTGAATAGGTGTATATGTATCATACTGTCCTATTGAAAAGTCAAGTAAAAGTCCAGGCTTTCTATCTGTACCTTTAAATCCTAAACTTTCTGTAGGAAGATCTATTCCTGTCTTTACTCCAAGTCCAAATTCTGCAAAAGTATTTCTATAAGTATCGAATGCAGCTTCATCTAATTTAAGTCCAGCATTGTATCTATAAGTACCATGCCCTACATTAATTGCTGTTCTAAACTGATATGTATTAGATGATAATGCTAGTGCACTTAGATCATTAACTCTTCCTAGATATTTCCAAGAACATTTCTTAGGAGTTGCAGCTATTTTAATACAGCTATCATCTCTATATTCTCCTATTTTTAAGGCACCAGTATTATATCCTACTATATGAGATGCTCCTTTAACTGCAGAACCAACTACTACTGGTGATGTAGTAATTCCAGGTGTATAATCCACTATTTTATAAGAATCTCCATCTTTAATAGCTTGTTTCCCTGCCATTGCAAGAATTTCACCTGTTTTAGCATCCTGAATTATTACAAACGATCTATTATAATACTCTGTATTAGGTTCTTTCTTTGCTTCTAATATTTGTCTTGCAAGTATTTCTTCTACTTGTTTTTGAAGTTCTATATCAATTGTAAGTACTATATCATTTCCGCGAGAACCTTCTTCTAATAATTTATATGAACCATCACTTAATACTCTATATTTATTTTTAGTTCCTTTTAGAATATCCTCATATTGATATTCTAAGTAACTAATACCTACCCTGTCATTTAGTGAATATCCTTTTTTCAAATAATCAGCTTTTAATTCTTTAGGGATTCCACTTTCTGTTGTAGATATATTACCAAGCATAGTTCTAAAAGTATCCCCATATAAATATTCTCTTTCCCAGTCAAGTCTAGTACCTATACCTTCGAGCTCACTTATATTTTCAGAAATAAGAGCATATTCTTCATCTGTTACATTTTCATTTTTAAGTATTTTTTCACTATAAGAATATCCTTTATTCATAAGATAATAAATATATGCCGCTTTCTTATCTTCATCATTATAAATACTTAAATCTTCTTCTGTAATTCTTTCCATTTTATATTTTTCTATATCGTCTAAACTTATTTTTCGTTCTTCTAATTTTTGCCATTCTTCATCAGTTATTTTATTTTTTGCTTTTTCACTATTATTCTTTATCCAAAATTCTTTTAAATTATTTTCTGATAAAGAACTAAAATCTATATTTAACATTTTTGATAATTTATATGCAAGTTTTATTTCTTCTGTACTTGTAATCCCTTTTGGCTTTTTATAATATATTACTTTCTGTGGTTTATTAGTAACTATTAGTTTATGATTTCTATCATATATTCTTCCTCTTGGAGAACTTTCTCCATATACAGTTTTTTCAGTTAGAGAAACTACTTTACTTTTATATTTTTCATTTTGTACTATTTGAATTTTAAATAAATTTATACCTATAATTAAAATGAAAAATATTATTATTCCTATTAATATATAGTATCTCTTTTCTATTTTTTCACTTATTTTTTGTTTATATTTTCTATTTACTTTATTAATAGGTTTTTTCTTAGCTGGTAATTTTTTTATCACTTTTTTTACTGTTTGATAATTATTTTTTTTCATAAGTAATTTCTCCTTTCTATTTTCTTTTTACTAGCATATATTTTATAGAGGTGAATTATGAATAAATTTTTAGAAAAATATATATCAAAGATTAGTATTTATGATATAAATGGATTTGCTTTAAGAAATGATATTAAACTTTCTGATGACGAACTTGAATTTTTATATATTACTTTAAAAACAAGATATAAAGACCTATTATATAATGATACTGTAGTTATAAAAGATATTCAAAAAAAATTAACAAAAGATAATTTTAACAAAGTTTTTAATCTATATACTTATTATAAGGATAAATATAAAAACTATTTATAATAATTTTTAATATCTTCAATTAAATTTTCATTAAATTTATTTTGTTTTATCATTTCTATTTCAAATTTATAAGGTGGATATGTTTTTTTAGGATTACTATCATCTTTTATATAAGGTGTTTCTAATATTTTAGGAATACCTTTTAATTTAGGATGATTTATATATTTAATAAGAGTATTAAAACCTATTTCTCCAAATCCAAAGTTTTCATGTCTATCTTTGTGAGAGCCAATTATATTTTTGCTATCATTTATATGTATACATGCAAGTTTATTAAGTCCAATTTTTTCATCAAATAAAGAAAGCAATAAATCTATATCTTTTATATTATACCCAGAATCATTTAAATGACAAGTATCCATACAAATTTTTATTTTTTCACTACATTTTACACCATCTATTATTTGCTTTAATTCATCAAAGTTCTTACCGATTTCAGTTCCTTTACCTGCCATTGTTTCTAAGCATACATATACATTTGTATTTTCGTTTATTACTTTATTTAGTGCTTTTATTATGTTTTTAATCCCTTGTTCTTCTCCAAGTCCTACATGACTTCCAGGATGAAGTACTAAATATTTCATACCTAAACTTTCGCATCTTTTAATTTCTTCTTCTAAAAACTCTGTACTAAAATCATAGTTAGTAGGGTTTGCTAAATTAATTATATATGGAGCATGTACTATAATATTTTCTATGTTAATATGATTTTCTTCTAATAGTTTTTTAGCTTCTTTTGTTAAGTTTTCATCTATTTCACATCTTTTAGTATTTTGTGGAGCACCTGTATAAAACATAAAGGTATTTGCTCCATAAGATAAAGCTTCTTTTACTGAAGCAATTAACTGTTCTTTTGAATTAAATGATACGTGTGATCCTATAATTATTTCCATATTATTCCTCATTTCCATAATATTATATCATACTTATTTATATTTAGTTATGAAAATTTTATCAAATAAAATATACAATTTTTATTTGTAATCTATATAGAATATGACATTCTAAGATTTGTCAATAATTAAATTATGTGATATAGTAAGACATGCTAAAAAGACACGAAATTTACTAATTTTTAAAAATTAGTAAATAATGTGTTTTATTGGTGTATAATATAATCT
>CALVXR010000033.1 GCA_944371445.1 uncultured Bacilli bacterium | reverse complement strand
ATCTCTACAAATATTATACTATAGATTTTAACTACAATATAATGAGTTTATAGATATCTCTTAACAAAAATCTAAATATAGAAAATATAGTTAAAAAATATCTTAACTATATTATACGAGGAAGTGAATGGTATGTTAGATAGTTACACTATGGAGAAAAATTTAAATTTACATAATAAAGGACGTTATAGAAAAACAAGTACTGAAAGTATATTAGAAGAAAGATTAGATGTAGAAAATTTGTCTAAAGATGATTTACTTGTAATTAGTACTATTCTAAAAGAGTATAAAAGTAAGAATCCAGTATCTAGCAGAATAACTAATATTGTTGGTTTTCTAACAGAATTAGAGATAGATAACATATCTGTAGAAAATACTAAGTTATATCAAAAAAACAATAAATAATTTAATAAAAAAATCTTTTACAAATATACTTTTGTAGGAGGTTTTTTTATGAATATAATTATTTTTTTATTAGCATTTTCACTTAGTATGGATGCATTTAGTTTAGCTCTTTTATATGGAACTTTAAACTTAAATAAAAAAAATATAATTATTCTTTCTTTAATAGTAGGTATTTATCACTTTATAATGCCGTTACTTGGTTATAAAATAGGTAGTATTATATTAGATTTTATAAATATAAAACCTGATATAATAGTATTTATAGTTTTATCATATATAGGAATTAATATGATTTATGAAACTTTTAAAAATGAAGAAAATATTAAAGAATTAAAGTTAAAAGATATGTTTTTATTTGGATTTGCGGTTAGTTTAGATAGTTTTTCAGTTGGAATAGGATTAAATGCTATAACGAAAAATATTATTTTAGCACCAATATTATTTTCTATATTTAGTTTGTTATTTACTTATTTAGGACTTATAATAGGGTCAAGAATTAACCACATATTTGGTAAAGTATCTACGATAATAGGTGGTTTTATATTGATAATTATTGGTATAGTGTATATGTTTTAAAAATCAAATTAAATATTTATACAATATAAACGTTATTTACATTACTTAAAAAAAATATTATAATTATAATGGTGATAGTATGTTATTAAATATGAAGGAAATGCTTAATAAAGCAAAAGAAAATAAATATGCAGTTGCTCATTTAAATATTAATAATTTAGAATGGGCTAGATTTATATTAGAAGAATGTGAAGCAAACTCATCTCCAGTAATACTTGGAGTAAGCGAAGGAGCAGCACGTTATATGGGTGGCTATGATGTAGTTGCTTGTATTGTAAAATCATTAATAAAAGATCTAGAAATTAATATTCCAGTAGCACTTCATTTAGATCATGGTTCAACATTTGAAGCATGTAAAAGTGCGATTGATGCAGGATTTACTTCAGTAATGATAGATGCATCTAGATTTGAACTTGATGAAAATATAAGAATAACTAAAGAAGTAGTAAATTATGCTCATCCTAAAAATGTAACAGTAGAAGCAGAAATTGGACATGTTGGTGGAGAAGAAGATGGAATAGCTAATGAATTAATGTATGCAAAAGTAGATGAATGTATTATTTTTGCTAGTGAAACAAATATCGACTTTTTGGCTCCTGCACTAGGAAGTGTACATGGATTATATAAAGGAGAACCAAAACTTGATTTTGAAAGAATGCTAGAAATAAAAGAAAAAACTAATTTACCTTTAGTTTTACATGGAGGAACAGGTATTCCTGATGAAATGATAAGAAAAGCTATAGAATGTGGAATATGCAAAATAAATGTTAATACAGAACTTCAAATAGCTTGGTCAAAAGCAGTTAGAGAATTTCTTGACGCAAATGAAAAAGTTTATGATCCAAGAAAAATAATAAAAAGTGGCGAAGTAGCTATGAAAGAAGCAATTAAAGCAAAATTAACTTTATTACAAAGTATAAACAAAAAATAGACAAATACATATAGATATAGTAGATGGGAAGTGCTAAGTATGAAAAAATTAATAATAGAAGGAAATCATCCTTTAAGTGGTAGTATAAAAATAAGTGGTGCTAAAAATAGCGCAGTTGCACTTATTCCTGCTGCTTTATTATCAAGTGGAGAGGTAAAGATAGATAATATTCCTAATATATCAGATATAGATGCATTAAATGAAATTCTTTTATATTTAGGTGCAAAAGTAAGTAGAAATAATGAAATGATAACTATAGATTCATCAAAAATAGAAAATAAGGCAATTCCAAAGGAAATATGTAGTAAGCTTAGAGCTTCTTATTACTTTATGTCTGCGCTTTTAGGAAAATATAAAAAAGTAGAAATGTGGTTTCCTGGAGGTTGTTCAATAGGAGCAAGGCCAATAGATCAAACAATTAAAGCATTTAGAGCATTAGGTGCAAAAGTAATTGAAGAAGACAGTAAATTTATAATAACTGCAGATAAATTAGTAGGTACTGAAGTATATTTAGATATGCCTAGTGTAGGAGCAACAGTTAATACAATACTTGCATCTGTACTTGCAGAAGGAGTAACTACAGTAGCAAACGCAGCTAAAGAACCAGAAATTGTTAATGTAGCAACTTTCCTAAATAATATGGGAGCAAAAATAAAAGGAGCTGGAACAAGTACAATAAAAATAACTGGTGTTGAAAAATTAAATGGATGCTTTCATGAAGTAATACCAGATAGAATAGAAGCAGGTACTTATGTTTTAGCTGGTGCATTAATTGGTAAAAATTTAAAAATAGAAGGGATTATACCAGAACATATAGAATCTCTTACTACTAAATTAAAAGAAATGGGTTCAAATATTAAAATATATGATGATTATATAGAAATTAGTGAAAGTGATTTAAAACCTGCTAAAATAAAAACACTTGGTTACCCAGGATTTCCAACTGATCTTCAGCAGCCCCTAACAACTTTATTAACTCAGTGTGAAGGAAAAAGCATAGTAGAAGAAACTATTTATGAAAATAGATTTCAAAATGTAAAATATCTATGTGATATGGGAGCAAAAATAAATATAATACATAATCAAAAAATAGAAGTAGAAGGAAAAACAGATTTAAAAGGATGCACTGTAAAAGCAACCGATTTAAGAGCAGGAGCATGTATGGTATTAGCAGCTTTAAAAGCAGAAGGAAAAACTACTATTGAAGATGTTGAACATGTACTTAGAGGATATGAAAATATAGTATTTAAACTAAAAAATGTCGGTGCTAAAATAGAGTTAATAGATGAATAAAATTAATACATAAGAATATATTTAAGTAGGTAATACCTACTTTTTTTGAGGTGAAATATGAAAAAAATATTAGCTTTATTTTTAATTTTTTTATTAATATTTTTTATATACTTAAGTACTATAGATAGAAAAGTATACTTTCTAACTTTATCTTCAAATACTAAAATACCATATATAGATAAAATAATAGATGATTTAAGAGAAAAAAATTCTTTAGAAAAATATGTAAAAGAATTTAATACAGATAAATATAGAATTACAGATTATATAAATATGATAGATAATAATAAAACTATTAAAATAAATAATAAAAATCAAAGTATAAAAAATGCTTTAATAAAATCAGATGTTATTGTATTAGAAGTTGGTTATGATGACATATATTCTAAAACTGTATATAAAGAAGATAAAGAAGCAATATATGATTATATAGATGAAGTTAATAAAGATTTGAATGAACTATTAAATAAAGTAAGACTCTATTCTAAGGAAGACATATTTTTAATAATAAAAACAAATAATAATTTAATAGATGTAAAATCAAATAATTATATGGTGGAAAAGTTAAAAACAACTGCTAATAAATATAATGTGGAATCAATTAGTGTTGATATAAATGAAAAAGATGCTGAAAATAATTTGTATAAAGAAACAAAACAAAAAATATTTACTTCTTTATTTAATAAATAAATGTTATAATGTTAAGTATTTTATGTCACATTTTGAGCATGCGAAAAATGTGTTATAAAATTATTGTACCTAATTTCTAACGAAAGAAAATGTAAGGGGAAAGTATGTTTTATAAATACACTTAAATTTCATAAAATTAAAATAATAAATAATTTAAAGCATATTTATATTAGTAAAATAAACATTATAAGATACAAAGTCCCCTTACCCCTAAAGTTTGGAACCCTTTGATTATATGTCTAAATTTTAAATAGTCAGGATCGATTAGTATTATATTTAAAAATATAACTAAAATTAGAATTTCCACATTTTTGGCATTTAAATTTATAAAATTTTCTATTAATAGAATTAACAAATTCATTACATAAAATTTTAGAAATAAGTAATTTACATAGTCTAATATTTTGCTTTTTGTGTCTATTAGATAATAATCCATAATGTTTAATTTTAGTAAAATTTTTAGGTAATATATGTAAAAGAAATCTTCTAATAAATTCATAAGCAGATATGGTCATTTCTTTTATTTTAGAATTATCTTTATAATCTTTATACTCAAAAGTTACTAGGTTGTTTTCAATATTTTTAATCCTTTCGTTAGAAATAGCTACACGAAAAGAATACCTTCCAACATATTCGATAACATTTTCAGGATTACCTTTTGGTGGTTCGATATAAGTAATCCAAGTTTTGTTATAAAGTGGCTCTAAAAATTTGTTAAAAGATTTGATATTGTTTAAATTATCTTTTAAAACTAAATTGTTAAATTCATGTTTTATGTAAGCTAAAAATTTCTTTTTAAACAAAGAACCTAAAACTTGAACTTTAAATATATAATCATTTTTACAAGCAACCCATGTGTTATTTTTTAAACCACCACCAGTAACGATAGAATGAATATGAGGATGAAACTCCATAGTTTGTCCCCAAGTATGTAGTATAGAAGTAATACCAACTTTGGCGCCTAACCATTTAGTATCATTAGCCAGCGTTAAAATAGCTTGACTAGTTGCTTTAAATAAAATGTTATAACAAATTTTTTTGTTATACATAAAAATTTCATTTAATTCAGATGGAACAGTTGTAATGATATGAAAATATTTAGAATCTAGTAAATAACTAGATTCGTTTTGAATCCATTTTTCACGGGCATATTTTTGACACATGGGACAATGTCTATCTCGACAGGAATTATAACCAAAATAATCCTCACCACATTCCTTACAAGTACAAATATGGAATCCTAAATTATCAGTTCCACAATTTCTAATAGCATTAAAAACTTTCCATTGTTCTTTAGATAATTTGTGATTTTTGATATATTCATCACCATATTTATTAAAGATATCTTGAATAGTAAAGTTAGACATATTTTATACCCTCAAAATCATTGAAATTAAAAGATAAATGTAAATATATTGTAGTAGTATTAATATTGGTATGACCTAACATTGATTGTAATTTTAAAAGGTTACCACCATGAGTAAGATAATAAGTCGCGAAAGAGTGTCTTAGAGTATGGAAAGAAATATTGTCTTCTAAATTGTATAAATCTTTAATGACAGAAAAATAATTAATAATAGTTTTTTCATTCATATAAGGTTTGTTACAATTACCTTTAAAGATATAACCTGATTTGATATTATTCTTTTTACAATAACAGTATAAAGCTTTAATTACGATATCAGGAAGAATAGTAAATCTTTCTTTATTACCTTTACCTAATACTTTTAATTTGTGTTCATTTGAATAAATATCTTCAACTTTTACTTTAGCTACTTCACTAACACGAAGTCCACAACAAAAACCAAGTAATAACCAGCATTTGTGCTTTAAATATTTTTCAGCGTTGATAATAGTAATTATTTTTTCTTTGGATAATGTGGTTGGTAATTTTTTATTTAATTTAGAAGAAGGTAATAAAATTCTATTAAGTGAAACATTAAAGCATATAAGATATAGTAATCTGATTGAACAAACAGTAAGATTATAAGTATTTTTACATTTGTTAGGTATAATAAATTTTTCTTTAAGAAATTCAATAATATCGTTTTCTCTAAATTTTTCAATATCAGTATTAGAATCATAATATCGAAAAAAGCTTAGTAAAGCACTTTTATAATTAATAAATGTACGTTCACTCCTTCCTCTTAAAATAAGATTGTCGTGGATTTTATTAATCCAAATTTTTTGATTTTCATCAGTATTCATAAAAAAACTCCCTTCAAAATTGACCAAAGAGAGAAATATCTATTTATTTATTTTGTATTTTATTGTATAATTATAAATGTGTTGAGATTATTTTTCTTTGGTCAGAAATATAATAATCCAACACTTTTTATTTTTCAATAGTTTAACGGAATGTTTTTCATGTTTAGTGACTTTTCGTTAGAAATTTGGTACAATTAACATAGGAGGTATGTTTATGGAAAAAGTTTATTCTAAAGTATTTATGTGGTTATTTGTTGGATTATTTATTACTTTTGGTACAGGTATATTTATTACTACTAATCCAGTTATGCTTTATAATGTAGTAAACTATTACTTTATATTTATTATACTTGAATTATTTTTTGTAATATATTTAAGTGCTAGAATACAGAAAATGAAATATACAACTGCTATGATTTACTACCTTTTATATTCTTTTGTAACAGGTATTACATTTTCGACACTATTTGCAGTATTTGAAATATCATCTATTATGTATGTGTTTGGTATAACAGCTTTTGTTTTTCTTGTATTTGCAGCAATTGGTTATTTTACTAAAATAGATTTAAGTAAAATAAGTATGATTTTATTTATGGGCTTAATTGCTATAATAATTATGTCTCTTGTAAATATGTTTATGGGAAATGAAACTTTTGACTTAATCATTTGCATAATAGCAATTGCAGTATTTATCGGATATATTGCTTATGATATGCAAAAAATAAGAATGCTTAGTAATTATATACCTGAAGACAAATTTCCAATTTATGGTGCTTTACAACTATATTTAGATTTTATTAATATCTTTGTTTATTTACTTAGAATTTTTGGTAGAAGAAATGATTAAAAAATACTTGCTAAGTAAAAAAAAACTTGCTATAATATAGTGGCAAACGAATTTCTATGGCAAAATATGTCATGGCGGAAGGAGAGATAGTAATGAAAAAAGGTATTCATCCAGAATATGTAACAACAAAAGTTACTTGTTCATGTGGTAATGAATTTGAAGTTAAATCTAACAAAGAAACATTACACTTAGAAGTATGCGACAAATGTCATCCATTTTATAGTGGAAAACAATTAAACGTATCAAGAAAAGGTAATGTAGACAAATTCAACAAAAAATACGGTTTTGATCAAAATAAAGCTGCTTAATGCAGTTTTTTTGTTAATAACATAATTTTTGAATAAATATATTGACAAAAGCATTTATTTCTAGTAGAATTTTAATCGGTACATTTTATATCCCGCTTTTAGTAAGTCCTGGGAAAACTTACTAATAAGTAGATAAGGAAGGTATGAAAATATGAAAAGCACTTACATGCAAAAAAAAGAAGATGTAGTTAGATCTTGGTATGTTATCGATGCTACTGATGTTAATTTAGGTAGATTAGCAACTAAAGCAGCACATATCTTAAGAGGAAAAAACAAAACTACATTTACACCACATGTTGACTGTGGAGATAACGTAATTGTTATCAATGCTGAAAAAGTTAATCTAACAGGTAATAAATTAAATGATAAAATTTATTACAACCATAGTGGTTATACTGGTGGATTAAGACAAAGAACTGCTAAAGAAATGAAAGAAAAATATCCTGTAGAAATGGTTGAAAGAGCTGTTAAAGGAATGCTTCCAAAAGGAAGATTAGGACGTCAAATGTATAAAAAATTATTTGTTTATGCAGGTAGTGAACATCCACATGCTGCGCAAAAACCAGAAAAATTAGAGGTTAAATAGGAGGTTTTTAAATGAAAAAAGATAGAGTATTCACAGCTACTGGTAGAAGAAAATCTTCAATTGCACAAGTTAGAATGGTTCCAGGAAAAGGAAACATTACTGTAAATGGTGTAGATGTAAAAGAATTCTTCCCATATGAAACAAATATCATGGATTTAAAACAACCTTTAGTAGCAACAAATAACGAAGAAACATTTGATATAACAGTAAAAGTAAACGGTGGAGGTTTCTCAGGACAAGCTGGAGCTATTCGTTTAGGTATAGCTAGAGCATTACTTTCTTATGATAGCGAAAATGAAGGAAATGAAGGAAGCTATAGACAAGTTCTTAAAAAAGCTGGATTCATTACTCGTGATGCTAGAGTTAAAGAACGTAAAAAACCAGGTCTTAAAGCAGCTCGTAGAGCACCACAATTCTCAAAACGTTAATATATGGTGGAAAATTCAAGTATTTACTTGGATTTTTTTTGTAACAAATTAATAAAAAAATAATTTTACTATGTTTTTATAGCACTTTTTATCTAAATATGATAAAATGATATATAGTGAAGTATTAGAAAATGGTGATAGAATGGGAAAAATCATAGCACTTGTAAATCAAAAAGGTGGAGTTGGAAAAACAACATCAAGTATTAATTTAGCGGCTTCTTTAGGAGCACTTAAAAAGAAAGTATTATTAGTAGATTTAGATCCACAAGGTAATACAACAACTGGAGTAGGAATTAATAAAGCAGATATAGGTAAAAGTATCTATGATTTAATCACAGATAGATGTAATCTTAGTGATGCCATTGTTTCTACCAAATTTAAAAATTTATATGTTATACCTGCTACTATAAACTTAGCAGGAGCTGATATTGAACTTATGGAAATGAGTCGTGAAAATGGTTCATTTCAAAAAAATGGTCAATTAAAAAAATATTTAGATGAAGCTAAAGAAGTATTTGATTATATTATAATAGATTGTCCACCATCACTTGGATTGCTTACAAGTAATGCACTTGCAGCAGCTGATTCAGTAATAATTCCAGTACAATGTGAATTTTTTGCGCTTGAAGGAATTATGCAACTTTTAAATACAATTATGCTTGCTCAAAAAACAATAAATCCTAAACTAGATATTGAAGGTGTATTACTTACTATGCTTGATAATAGAACTAATTTAGGCCTAGAAGTTGTTGAAGATATCAAAAGTTTCTTTAAAGAAAGAGTATATGATACTATAATTCCAAGATTAGTTAGATTATCAGAAGCACCAGGTCATGGGAAACCAATAATTGCATATGATCCACAAAGTAGAGGAACTGAAGCATATATAAACTTAGCTAAGGAAGTGATTGAGAGAAATGGAGAATAAAAAAAGGGCGTTAGGAAGAGGATTAGAACAATTATTTAATAATGAAAATTTAGATTTAAATATAAGTCCTGTCGAAAAACAAATTTATGAAACTGCTAATAAAGAAGAAATAATTGAAGTAAATTTAGATGAACTTAGAGTAAATCCATACCAACCAAGAAAAGTATTTAATGACGAAGCATTAAATGATTTAGCTTCTTCTATTAAAGAGCATGGAGTTTTTCAACCAATAATAATAAAAAAAAGTATAAAAGGTTATGATATTATAGCAGGTGAAAGACGTGTACGTGCATCTAAATTAGCAGGGCTAACAAAAATACCTGCAATAGTTAGAAGTTTTACTGATGAACAAATGATGGAAATAGCTTTACTTGAAAATTTACAAAGAGAAAATTTAAATGCAGTAGAAGAAGCAGAAGCATATCATACAATGATTGTAAAACTTGGAATAACACAAGATGAACTTGCTCAAAAAGTTGGAAAAAGTAGAAGTCATATAACAAATTTACTTGGAATATTAAGACTTCCAGAACAAGTTCAAAATATGGTTAGCGATGGCAAAATAAGTATGGGACATGCTAGAGTTTTAAGTAAAATGGAAAATGAAGAGCAAATAATAGATTTAGCTCATAAAATAACAGAAGATAAATTACCTGTTAGAGAAGTTGAAAATTTAACAAAAGAAGAAAATGTACAAAAAAAAGTTAAAATTGATAGAAAACCAAAGTACAATGAATTTAAATATGTAGAAGATTTATTTAGAGATAAATTAGATACAAAAGTAAGAATAAAAGATAAAAAGATAGAAATATCTTTTACTAATACAGCTGATCTTAATAGAATACTTGAAATATTAGATATAAAGGAATGATAGTATGCTAGAAAAAATACTTGTAAAAGAGATAATTGGACCTATTATTATAATATCAGTATCTGTATTAATATATGGAATTTTTAGTAGAATATCTAGAAAAATAATAAATAGAAAAATGAGTTTTGGTGATGCTAGAAAAACTAAAACAATGATTTCTCTTTTTAATAACATTATGAAATATTTAATTGCTTTAATAGCAATCTTATTAATACTTGATATATATAAAATAGACACAAAAACAATAATAGCGTCTATTGGAGTTATTGGTGCTGTTGTTGGTTTAGCTTTACAAGATTCGTTAAAAGATTTCTTTGCTGGATTGTTCATTATTTTTGAAAACCAATATGCCTTAGGTGATTATATAAAAATAGGTGATTTTATGGGTGAAGTTATTGCTATTGGAATGAAAACCACTAAAATAAGAGCATATACTGGTGAAGTAAAAATTATATCAAATCGTTTTATAACAGAAGTAATAAATTATAGTATAAAAGATGCTTTAGCAATTGTAGATGTTACTGTTGAGTATAATTCTGATATTGATTTAGCTGAAAGAATACTTAAAGATGTTTGTAAAGAAGGTAATAAAGAAATAAAACTTTTAACAGGCAAATTAGAACTATTAGGAATTGAAGATTTAGGCGAAAATGGTGTTAGATTTCGTATTGCAGGGCCATGTAAACCAATGAGTCATTATGAAGTTCAGAGAATTATAAGAAGAAAAATTAAAATGGCTTTAGAATTTAACAACATAAAAATTTCATATAAACAAGTGGTGGTAAGAAGTGAATAAAGAATATAAATTAGGAAGTAAAGTTGTTATGAAAAAAGAACATCCTTGTGGAAGTAATGAGTGGGAAGTCACAAGAGTTGGCGCTGATATAAAAATAAAATGTATAAAATGTGGAAGGCAGATAATGATGCCTAGAATAGAATTTAATAAAAAACTAAAAAAAGTAATAACATATTAGTAGGAGGTTTTATGAAAAGAAAAAATAAAAAAACATTTGGTCCAGTTCTTATGATTATGTTAATTACATTTATTATTATAATAGTTAGTTTTTTATTTTCTATTTTACAAATAAGAGCTGATAAAACTTCTATAATAAATGGTAATTTAGAAACAAGCGTAGTAACTGTTAGAAATATACTATCTTTAGAAGGAATTACATATATATTTAGTAATTCAATACTTAATTTATCTATTTTTGAACCTTTAGTTTTACTTATTATAAGTTTAATAGGTATAGGAATAGGCGAAAAAAGTGGTTTGTTTAAAGCGATGTTTAATCCTTTAAAAAAAGTTAAAACAAGTGTAATAACAGCATTAGTTCTTTTTATAAGTATTATTTCTAGTTTACTTGGAGATTATAGTTTTGCACTTATTTTGCCTCTTATAGGAGTTATTTATAAATATCTAGGCAAAAATCCACTTCTAGGAGTAATAACTGCATTTATAGGAACAACTATTGGATATGCTAGTGGAATAGTTCCTAATTATGACGTAATTACTTTGGGTAAAATTACTGAAGTTGCAGCGCGTATTGAAGTTGATAAAGCATATAATTTCAGTATATTTTCAAGCTCATATATTATGATAACAAGTGCAATAATTTTAACAATATTTGGTACAATTTTTATTTTAAGCTTTATTAATAATAAACTACCTAAAGTTAAAAATGAAATAGAAGAAGAATTAGTTATAGATAAAAGTGCGTTATTATATAGTAATTTTACATTTATAATTATGCTTATTTTACTCGGATATTCTATCATTCCAGGACTTCCAGGTAGTGGTATATTACTAGATACTTCAAAAGATACATATATAGAGATGCTTTTAAGTGATTCAGCTCCATTTACTGACTCAATTATTTTTATAATAACAATAATGTTTATGATATGTGGATATATATATGGTAAAGTATCTGGAAATATTAAAAGCAGCAATGATTATAGTGTAGGTCTTTCTAGAAGTTTTGATAATTTTGGATATGTATTTGTACTTATGTTCTTTGCCGCACAAATGATAGGTATATTAAATTGGACTCATTTAGGAGAAGTATTAGGCTCTATTATGATAGACTTTATAAGTGGTGCAGAATTTACAGGTATGCTTTTAATTTTATTTTTAATCTTTATGATAATTATAATAGGTATTTTTATTCCAAATACTATTGAAAAATGGAATTTAGCTGCACCTATTATAGTACCTTTATTTATGAGAGCTAATATTGCTCCTGAATTTACACAATTTATATTTAGAGTTGCAGATGGTGTTAGTAAATCTATTACTCCAATATTTAGTTATTTTATAGTTCTTATAGCATTACTTGAAAAATATGATACTAATGAAAAAACAAAGACAACTATATTTGGAACAATAAAATTAATACTTCCAACTGTTTTAGCGCTTTTAGGAATTTGGATTTTAATAATATTAGGTTGGTACATAATTGGTCTTCCATTAGGAGTAGGCGGTGTGACAACTTTATAATCGTAGAACAAGAATAATTTCTTGTTTTATTTTTTGTTAAAAGTAATATATTTGATAAATAATTAATATGTGTAAAGAGCTAGTAAAATTTTAAGTAAAATGTTATAATTATTAAAGAAAGAAGTGATAAAATGAGTTTAACAGCAGGAATAGTAGGACTTCCTAATGTTGGAAAATCAACAATTTTTAATGCAATAACTAAAAAAAATATATTGGCAGCAAACTATCCATTCGCTACTATAGATCCAAATGTTGGAACAGTTACAGTTCCAGATAAAAGATTAGAGTTTTTGAATGAATTATATGTTCCAGAAAGACTAATACCAACAACTTTTGAATTTACAGATATAGCGGGTCTTGTAAAAGGAGCAAGCAAAGGTGAAGGACTTGGTAATAAGTTTTTATCACACATAAGAGAAGTAGATGCGATAGTAGAGGTTGTAAGATGTTTTGAAGATGAAAACATAATTCATGTTGAAAATAATGTTGATCCTATTAGAGATATAGAAACAATCAATATTGAACTTATGCTTTCTGATTTAGAAATAATAGATAATAGATTATCAAAAATTGGTAAAAAAGCTAAATTATCAGCTGATAAGGAAGCAAAACTAGAATTAGAATTAATGGAAAAAATTAAAGATGCTTTAGAAAAAGATATACCAGTTAGAAGATTAGAATTAAATGAAGATGAACTTAAAATATTAAAACCATTCAATTTAATAACAGCTAAACCAATTATATATATGGCTAATGTATCAGAAGAAGATATAGTTAACGGTTTTAATGAATATACAAAATTAGTAGAAGAATATGCTAGTAAAGAAAATGCTAAAGTAATAGTAGTATCTGCTAAAATGGAGTCAGAATTATCAGAACTTTCCGATGATGATAAAGTAGAATTTTTAAAAGATTTTGGTATAGAAGAAAGTGGTCTAGATAAACTTATAAAAGCTACTTATGATTTACTAGGATTATGTACATTCTTTACATCAGGAAGTGATGAGTGTAAAGCTTGGACATTTAAAAAAGGGATGAAAGCTCCAGAGTGTGCCGGAATAATTCATACTGATTTTGAAAGAGGATTTATAAAAGCTGAAGTAACAAGTTTTGAAGATTTAGAAAAATATGGAAATGAAAAAGCTGTTAAAGAAGCTGGAAAACTTAGACTTGAAGGAAAAGATTATGTTATGCAAGATGGAGATATCTGTTTATTCAGATTTAATGTAACTAAATAATGAAAATAATATCTTGGAATGTAGCTGGATTTAGAGCTTGTTTGAATAAGGGATTTGATAAATTCTTTTATGAAGAAAATCCCGATATAATATGTCTTCAAGAAGTAAAAGCAGAACTTAGTCAAATTCCTTTTGATCCAATTGGATATTATGTATATATAAATCCAGCTGAAAAAAAGGGTTATTCAGGTACCTTAGTATATACTAAAATAAAACCACTTAATGTAATATATGGAATGAATGTAGACAAACATGATCATGAAGGTAGACTAATTACTTTAGAATATGAAAAATTTTATCTAGTATGTATGTATACACCAAATGTAAAAAGAGATTTATCTAGATTAGAATATAGAATGCAGTGGGAAGATGATTTTCTAAAATATGTTAAAAATTTAGAAAAACATAAACCTGTAATAATATGTGGAGACTTTAACGTAGCACATACAGAAAAAGACATAAAAAATGCTAAAGCAAACATAGGAAATGCAGGATTTACTTATGAAGAAAGAGAAAAATTTACTAATTTGTTAAATAGTGGATTTATAGATATATATAGATATTTTAACCCTGATGTAACGGATGCATATACATGGTGGAGTTATATGGGAAATGCTAGAGCAAACAATATAGGATGGAGAATAGATTATTTCATAACTAGTAAGATGTTTATCAAAAATATCATTAATATAAAAATATATAAAGATGTAATGGGCAGTGATCACTGTCCAATAGGAATAGAGGTTTAATATGAAAAAAACATTATTAATTATGGCTGCAGGAATGGGAAGCAGATTTGGTGGTCTTAAACAAATAGAACCAATGGGACCTAATGGTGAAATACTTATTGAATATTCAATATATGATGCTATAAAAGCAGGTTTTAATAAAGTAGTATTTATAATAAAAGAAGAGAACTATGATATATTTAAAACAATTATAGGTAATAAAATCGCAAAACAAATAGAAGTTGATTATGCATTTCAATCTTTACAAAATTTACCACAAAAATGTAAAGAGATAAATAGAACAAAACCTTGGGGAACAAGTCATGCTATAATGTGCGCTAAAGAAAAAATAAATGAGCCATTTGCTATTATAAATGCAGATGATTTTTATGGAAAAGATGCCTTTATTAAAATGAGTGAATTTCTATCTAATAGTAAAGATGATTATGAATATTCTGTAGTTGGTTATAAAGCAGTAAATACATTATCTGAAAACGGAAGTGTTAAAAGAGGAATAATTAAAGAAAAAGATGGATATTTAACAGATTTAATAGAAAGTAAATTAGAGAAAGTAGATGGAAAACTAGAAGCAATCTCATTAGAAGAAAATGAAAAATTCTTTATAGATAATGATACTTATGTTTCTATGAATATGCTAGGGTTTAAACCAACTATGTTTAAATTCCTTGAAGATAATTTTGCAAAATTTATAGAAAAAAATAAAAATAATTTAGAAAGTTGTGAGTACTTGATTCCTGAATCTTTGTACAATATGATAAAGAAAGGATATGCTAAAGCAAGATTAATACCAACTTCTACTCTTTGGTATGGAGTAACATATAAAGAAGATAAAGAAAATGTGACACAGGCAATAAAAAAGATGATAGATGATGGAGACTATCCAAGGAAGCTGTGGTAGTATGGATAAAACAAGCGAATTAGAAGAGTTAAAAAAATTCGTAAAAAAAACTAAACAAAGAATAGAAAAAGATCGTAATTTATTAATAAATAATATTGATAAATATACAGCCGGAGAAATAGAACAGCTTAATATATTCTTTAATGATATTGATACTATTTTTGATTATAATTTTAAAAAACTTGGAGAGGAACTGACGATTGTTCAGTTATTCAAACTGTCAGAAAGACTTAAACAAATAAAAGAAATAAATAATGCTTTAGAGTTGTTTGAGAATAATCTTTATACAAAAAATAAAAATAATATAAAAAAGTAATTTACTTTTACTTTTTTTTTTGGTATAATCTATGACGAGTATTAATTACTCCTTGCTTTTTTATAAAGCCAAAGACCATAGGGAGGTGTAAAAATGAGAAACTATGAAATTATGTTTATCGTAAGACCAACTCTTAGTGAAGATGAAATTAAAGGTGTAGTTAAAAATTTTGAAAATGTTTTAACTACAAACGGAGCTAAAGTTTTAGAAACTAAAGAATTAGGTCAAAAAGAATTTGCTTATGAAATTAAAAAATTAAAAAGTGGATACTATTTCTTATTTGAAATTGAAGCAAATGACGATAAAGCTATTAATGAATTCGATCGTTTATCTTTAATAAGTAATGATATCGTTCGTCATTTAATAACTAAAATAGAAAAATAAGAGAAGAGGTATATTATGAACCGTGCTATGTTAATAGGTCGTTTAACGGCTAAACCAGAACTTAGATATACAACTTCTAATCTACCTTTTGCTCGTTTTTCTATAGCTGTAAATAGAACATTCTCTGGTCGTGATGGACAAAGAGAAACCGATTTTATAAATATAGTTGTATGGAGAAAACAAGCTGAAAATGTATGCAATTATTTAGATAAAGGAAGTTTAGTATCTGTAGAAGGAAGAATACAAACAGGAAGTTATGATGACAAAGATGGAAATAGAAGATATACGATGGAAGTTGTTGCAGATTCAGTACAGTTCTTAGAAAGTAGAGCTCAAAGAGAATCTAGACCAACATCTTTTGAAACATCAGGACCTAGTCCTTATGATTATCAAGATACAAGTAGTGTAAGTGTGGATGAAGATCCATTTGCTCAATTTGGTGATAGTGTTTCTATCGATGATGACTTCTTAGACTAAAAGGAGGAATATAAATGGCAGAATTTGGAAGAAAAAGAAAAAAAGTATGTCAAATGTGTGCTGGTAAAACAGTAGACTATAAAGACGTAGATTCTTTAAAAAGATATGTTAGTGCAGAAAGAGGAAAAATCCTACCAAGAAGAGTAACTGGTAACTGTGCTAAACACCAAAGATTCATTGCGGGTGAAATTAAAAAAGCTCGTTTTATGGGATTACTTCCATTTGTTAAATAAATTTTAAAAATAATAAAAAAGTACTTGATTTTTGTACTTTTTTTTTGTATAATTTTGTATGTGTGGTATGCATTGATGTGTGAGGTTGCTGATACACCGGGTTAAGTTGTTAGAAAAAACAAACCCAGGAATTAGGTTTTCACACGGAGCTAGTCTATACCAGATGTAGGCGAAGGGAGGAAAAATTATGGCAAACAAGAAAGTGAATGTAAAATTAAAAGCATTTGATCATAAAAAAATAGATGCTGCTTGTACTGCAATTATTGACACAGTTAAAAGAACTGGTGGAAAAGTAAGTGGACCAGTACCACTTCCAACAGAAATAGAAAAAATAACTATATTAAGAGCAGTACACAAAGATAAAGATTCACGTGAACAATTCGAAAAAAGAACACACAAAAGACTAATTGTCATTGAAAATCCAAGCAAGGAGACAGTAGATGCGTTAACTCGTACTGAAATTCCAAGTGGTGTGGATATTCAAATAAAATTATAGGAGGTTAGAAAATGAAAGGAATCTTAGGTCGTAAACTAGGAATGACTCAAGTATTTACAGAATCAGGAAAACTTGTTCCAGTAACTGTTATTGAAGTAGAACGAAATGTGGTAACACAAATTAAGACTAAAGAAAATGATGGTTATGAAGCAATTCAACTTGGTTTTGATACTAAGAGAGAAAAATTAGCTAATAAAGCAATCAAAGGACATGTTAGCAAAGCTAACTGTGCACCTAAGCGCTTCTTTAGAGAAATTAGAGACGTTAATTTAGAAGATTACACTTTAGGTGCTGAAGTTACTTGTGATATTTTCACTGCTGGAGAAGTAGTAGATGTTACAGGAACTACAAAAGGTAAAGGGTTCCAAGGTGTTATCAAACGTCATGGACAAGCTCGTGGACCTATGGGACATGGTTCACATTATCATAGACGTCCAGGTTCAATGGGTACTATGAGACCAATGCGTGTTTTTAAAGGTAAAAAATTACCAGGACATATGGGAGGACTTACTGTTACAATCCAAAACTTAGAAATTGTTAAAGTTGATACTGAAAACAATATAATCTTAGTTAAAGGAAATGTACCAGGAGCTAAAAAATCATTAGTTGTTATCAAAACAGCTGTTAAAAATCCTGGAAAAGTAAATGAAAGAGAAAATTTAATCTCTTACAATAAAGCTGACGAAAACGCGCAAACTACTTTAGAAACTAATGAAGTTAATGAGTAAGGAGGAAATATAGATGAGTAAACTATCTGTATTAAATATCAAGGGTGAAAAAGTCAGCGAAATTACTTTAAATAAAGAAGTATTCGAAATCACTCCAAATGATGCTGTATTATTTGATGCAATCGTTTTAGCAAGAAATTCTATGCGTCAAGGAACAGCTTCAACTAAAACACGCGCAGAAGTAAGTGGTGGAGGAAGAAAACCATGGAGACAAAAAGGTACAGGACGTGCTAGACAAGGTAGTACAAGAGCACCTCATTGGTATCATGGTGGAATTGCATTTGGTCCAAAACCAAGATCTTACGCTACTAAAATGAACAGAAAAGAAAGAAGACTTGCATTAAAATCTGCTTTATCTTATAAAGTATTAGATAAATGCATGACAGTAGTAGATAACTTAAATATCGAAACTAACAAAACAAAAGATATGAAAAATATCTTAGAAACATTAAAAGTAAATGGAAAAACACTTATTGTAGCAGATGAACTTAATGACAACTTAATTTTAGCTACTCGTAATTTACCAAATGTATTATTACTAGCAGCAGATGAAATTAATGTACTTGATATCGTTTCAGTAGATAACATGATCATCACTACAGGAGCTGTTAAACAAATAGAGGAGGTGCTTGCATAATGAACCATAGAGATATAATTAAAGCACCAATCATTACTGAAAAAAGTAGTGATTTAGCTATGAATAACACTTATGTGTTTAGTGTAGATGTAAAAGCAAATAAAACTCAAATTAAACAAGCAATTGAAAATATATTTAATGTTAAAGTAGAAAAAGTAAATACAGTAAACGTTAAACCTAAGAAAAAAAGAGTTGGACGTTATGTTGGTAAAACAAATAAAGTTAAAAAAGCAATTGTTAAACTTAGCGAAGGTAGTTCAATTGAACTATAATCTAAAGGAGGATATATATGGCTATTAAGAAATATAAACCAATAACTAATGGTACACGTGGAATGTCAAAATTAGTTAATGAAGAAATTACTAAAAGTACTCCTGAAAAATCATTAGTTGTTACACTTAAGAAAAATGGTGGACGTAATAATCAAGGACGTATCACTGTAAGACATCGTGGTGGAGGAGAAAAAAGAAAATATCGTATCATCGATTTCAAAAGAAATAAAGATGGTGTTATAGGTACTGTAGCCTCTATCGAATACGATCCAAACCGTAGCGCTAACATTGCTTTAATTCATTATGCTGATGGAGAAAAAAGATATATTATCGCTCCAAAAGGTATAGCTGTTGGAAATAAAATTGAAAGTGGAGCAAATGCTGATATAAAAGTTGGTAACTGTTTACCACTTGGAAGTATTCCAGCAGGAACAGTAGTTCACAATATTGAACTTAAAGAAGGCAAAGGAGCGCAAATGGCTCGTTCTGCTGGTTCTTCAGTACAAATTCTTGGACATGAAGGAAAATATACACTACTTCGTTTAACAAGTGGAGAAGTACGTAAAGTATTATCAACTTGTAGAGCTACAATCGGTGAAGTAGGTAATGCAGATCATGAATTAGTTAATTTAGGAAAAGCTGGTCGTAAAAGACATATGGGTATTAGACCAACTGTTCGTGGTTCTGTTATGAACCCTAATGATCACCCTCACGGTGGTGGTGAAGGTCGTGCACCAATCGGACGTAAAGGGCCTGTTACTCCATGGGGTAAACCAGCATTAGGATATAAAACACGTGGTACAAAAAAAGCTTCAGATAAGTTAATTGTACGTCGTCGTAAAAAATAAGGAAAGGATGGTTTAAATGGCTAGAAGTTTAAAAAAAGGACCTTTTGCAGATAAATCATTACTTGCAAAAGTAGAAAAAGTAAACCAATCAGGAAAAAAAGAAGTAATTAAAACTTGGTCTCGCCGTTCTACTATTTATCCTAGTTTTGTAGGTCTTACATTTGCTGTTCATAACGGAAAAACACACATTCCAGTTTATGTTACAGAAGACATGGTAGGTCACAAACTTGGAGAATTCGCACAAACTAGAACATTTGGTGGACATGGTGAAGATAAAAAGAAAAAATAAGTAACCAGGAAGGAGGACTAAAATGGAAGCAAAAGCGATTGCAAAAACAGTTAGAATTGCACCTCGTAAAGCTCGTTTAGTTATAGATTTAATACGTAATAAGAGTGTTGTAGAAGCAGATAACATTTTAGCTAACTTAAATAAAGAAGCAGCAAGATTAATTCGTAAAGTATTAGTTTCTGCTACTGCAAATGCAGAAAATAACTTAGGATTAGATAAAAATAAATTATATGTAAAAGAAGCCTATATAAATGAAGGGCAAACAATGAAAAGAGCAAAAATGGGTTCACGTGGACACGTAGATCCAATCAAAAGAAGAACAAGCCACATCACAGTTGTTGTTGGTGAAAAATAAGCAAAGGAGGTTTCAAAGTGGGACAAAAAGTTAATCCAAATGGACTTAGATTAGGTATCAAAGGACAAACAAGAACTTGGCAATCAAATTGGTATGCAGAAAAAGACTTTGCTAAATATTTAAATAATGACATGAAAATCCGTAAATATTTAAGTGAAAAATTAAAAGATGCTTCAGTTTCAAGTATAGTAATCGAAAGAGCTAATAATAAAACAGAAGTAATTATAAATACTGCAAAACCAGGTGTTGTTATTGGACACGGTGGAGAAGAAATCGAAAAAATTAAAAATGAAGTTTCAAAACTTGTTAAAGAAGATATTCAAATCTCTATCAAAGAAATTAAAAACCCAGATGTAGATGCTGCATTAGTTGCAGAAAATATCGCACATCAAATAGAAAACAGAGTATCATTTAGAATTGCACAAAAAAGAGCAATTAGAAATACAATGAAAGCAGGAGCAAAAGGAATTAAAACAGCAGTATCAGGTCGTTTAGGTGGAGCTGATATGGCTAGAACAGAAGGTTATACTGAAGGAACAATTCCACTTCATACTTTAAGAGCAGATGTTGATTATGCTCACAAAGAAGCTGATACAACTTATGGTAAAATCGGTGTAAAAGTATGGATTTATAAAGGAGAAATACTTCCTGAAAAAAAGGAAAAGGGAGGTAATGCAAATGGCAGTCATTCCAAAAAGAACTAAATATCGTAGACCACATCGTTTACGTTATGATGGTGTTGCAAAAGGTAACACAGAATTACATTTTGGTTCATATGGGTTAAAAGCAGAAGAAGGTGCTTGGATTACTCAAAATCAAATCGAAGCAGCTCGTGTTGCTATGACTCGTTATATGAAACGTGGTGGTAAAGTATGGATCAATATATTCCCACACTTATCACTTACTAAAATACCTTTAGAAACTCGTATGGGTAAAGGTAAAGGTCAACCAGAAAAATGGGTTGCTGTTGTAAAAAAAGGAAAAATTATGTTTGAGATTGATGGAGTTTCAGAAGAAGTAGCACGTGAAGCTTTAAGACTTGCTATGCATAAACTTCCAATCAAATGTAAATTCGTAAAAAAAGAAAGTGGTGAAGCTAATGAAAATTAAAGAACTTAGAGAACTTTCAAACGAAGATTTACTAAAAAATATAGAAGAATGTAAAGAAGAATTATTTAACTTACGCTTTAGTCAAGCTACAGGTAATTTAGAAAAACCAGCACGCATAAATGAACTTAGAAAGCAAGTTGCACGTATGAAAACTATTTTAAGAGAACGTGAACTAGAAAATAAATAAGGAGGGTATATATGGAAAAGAAAGCAAAAGAACTAATCGGAAGAGTAGTAAGTGATAAAGAAGACAAAACTATCAAAGTTTTAGTTGAAACTTACAAAGTAGACCCACTTTATAAAAAGCGTGTTAAGTCTTCTAAAAAATACACAGCACATGATGAAAAAAATGAAGCAAAAGTTGGCGATAAAGTACGTATTGCTGAAACTAGACCAATATCTAAATTAAAAAGATATCGTTTAGTAGAAATAGTTGAAAAAGCAGTTATATTATAAGACGTATAAGGAGGATTGAATATGGTTCAACAAGAAACTCGTTTAAAAGTTGCTGACAATTCTGGTGCTCGTGAATTATCTGTAATTAGAGTATTAGGTGGAAGCAAAGTTAAAACAGGAAATATTGGCGACATTGTTGTAGCAACTGTAAAAAAAGCAACTCCTAATGGAACTGTTGCTAAAGGAAAAGTTGTTAGAGCAGTAATCGTTAGAACAAAAGCTGGACTAAGAAGAGAAGACGGTTCTTACATTAAATTTGATGATAACGCTGCAGTTATTATTAAATCTAGAGAAGATAAAACTCCAGTTGGAACTCGTGTTTTCGGACCAGTAGCACGTGAATTACGTGACAAAGATTTTATGAAAATTGTATCACTTGCTAAAGAAGTGTTATAGTTTGGAGGGAAGAGCATGAACTTTAAAAAAGGAGATAAAGTTATTGTTATATCTGGTAAAGATAAAGGAAAAGAAGGAACAATAACTAAAGTACTTAGAGATAAAAATAAAGTTACTATCGAAGGTGTTAACATTGCTAAAAAACATGTTAAAGGTAATGGACAAACTGCTGGTAGTATAGTAGAAGTTGAAAGACCAATTCATGCATCAAATGTAATGATTAAAGATCCTAAAACAGGAAAAAGATCAAGAATTGGACATATCATCGAAGATGGTAAAAAATCAAGAGTATCTAAAGTATCAGGTACAAAACTTGACTAGTGGAAGGAGGGTATAAGATGAACCGCCTAAAAGAAAAATATAATAACGAAATCGTTTCTGAATTAACAAAAAAATATAATTATAAAAGTATTATGGAAGTTCCTAAATTAGATAAAATAGTAGTTAACATGGGTGTTGGAGAAGCTTCTCACAACAGTAAAATGTTAGAAGCTGCTATGCATGATTTAGAAGTTATTACAGGTCAAAAACCAGTTGCTACAAAAGCTAAAAAAGCTATTGCTGGATTCAAATTAAGAGAAGGACAGGCAATTGGATGTAAAGTTACTCTAAGAGGAGAAAATATGTATAACTTCTTAGATAAATTAATTAGTATTACACTTCCTCGTGTAAGAGACTTTAGAGGTATCTCTAATAAATCATTTGATGGAAGAGGAAACTATACATTAGGACTTACAGAACAACTTATTTTCTCAGAAATTAATTATGATGACGTTGTTAAAGTACGTGGAATGGATATTGTTTTTGTTACAACAGCAAAAACTAATGAAGAAGCACACGATCTTTTAAAAGGTTTTGGTATGCCTTTTAAAAAATAGCTCTAAAATAAGGAGGAATTATGGCTAAAACAAGTATGAAAGTAAAAGCTAGTAGAACCCCTAAATACAAAGTACGTCAATATACAAGATGTAATCGTTGTGGAAGACCACACGCAGTACTAAAAAAATATGGAATTTGCCGTATTTGTTTTAGAGAACTAGCATACAAAGGACAAATACCAGGTGTAAAAAAATCAAGCTGGTAGAATTGAAGGGAGGATATATATGGTAGTTACTGATCCTATCGCAGATATGCTTACAAGAATACGTAATGCTAACGGGATGCGATATACTGAAGTTGAAGTACCCGCTTCAAAAATGAAAGTAGAAATAGCTAAAATCTTAAAAAATGAAGGATTTATCGCTAATTATAAAATTAATAAAAATGAAGTACAAGACGTTATCGTTCTTACACTTAAATATGGAGAAAATAAAGAACGTGTAATTACTGGTCTTAAAAGAATTTCTAAACCAGGATTACGTGTTTATGCTAAAGCTGAAGAACTTCCAAGAGTTTTAAGTGGACTTGGTATTGCTATCATATCTACTTCTAAAGGTCTAATGACTGATAAAGAAGCTAGAAAAGCAAAACTAGGTGGAGAAGTATTAGCATACATTTGGTAGAAAGTTAGGAGGAAAAATCATGAGTAGAATTGGAAACAGAATAATAACAATTCCAGATGGTGTTACTGCAAAAGTAGAAGATAATAAAGTAACAGTTAAAGGTCCTAAAGGTGAACTTTCTACTACATTAGGAGAAAAATTAACTGTTACAGTTAAAGAAAATCAAATTACTGTTGAAAGATTAGATGATACAGTTAAGAAATTTCATGGAACTGCAAATGCAAATATCGTTAACATGATTAATGGTGTTACAAAAGGATATAAAAAAGAATTAGAAGCAGTTGGTGTTGGATATAAATTTACTCTAAAAGGAAATGTTTTAGATGTAGCAGCTGGTTATTCACATCATATAGAACTTGCTATTCCAGAAGGAATTACTTTAGAATGTCCAAGTAATACTGAAGTAAATGTTCTTGGTATCGATAAAGAAAAAGTTGGACAATTTGCAGCAGAAATAAGAAAAATAAGAAAACCTGAACCATATAAAGGAAAAGGTATTCGTTATAAAGATGAATTCATCCGTCGTAAAGAAGGAAAGAAAGCATCTAAATAATTAGAGTAAAGGAGAATTTACTATGATAAAGAAAGTTGTTCGTAATGATGTGCGTAAAGCAAGACATGCTCGTGTTAGAGCTAAAGTTACTGGAACATCTAATATTCCAAGATTAAATGTATTTAGATCAAATAGTAATATTTTCGCACAAATCATTGATGATGAAAAAAAAGTTACATTAGTAAGTGCTTCTTCAATTGATAAAGAATTAAAACTTGAAAATGGTAGTAACGTAGAAGCTGCTACTAAAGTTGGAGAATTACTTGCTAAAAGAGCTAAAGAAGCTAAAATAAAAGAAGTAGTTTTTGATAGAGGTGGATACCTATATCATGGACGTGTTAAAGCTTTAGCAGAAGCTGCACGTGAAAATGGATTAGAATTCTAAGAGGAGGGAACTAGATGGAAAAAAGAAGAAGAGAACCACGCCCAAAACAATTTGAAGAAGAAGTAATCAATATTGGTAGAGTTACAAAAGTAACTAAAGGTGGTCGTCATTTCCGTTTCTCAGCTACAGTTGTTGTAGGAGATAGAAAAGGTAGAGTTGGTCTTGGTACAGGTAAAGCAAATGAAGTTCCAGATGCTATTAAAAAAGCTGTACAAGCTGCTACTAAAAATGTTACAAACGTTTCAGTTGTTGATGGAACAATCCCACACGAAGCAATTGGTGTAAGAGGAGCAAGTAAAGTTATGCTTAAACCTGCATCAAAAGGTACTGGAGTTAAAGCTGGTGGACCAGTTCGTGCAGTACTTGAAATGGCTGGTGTAAAAGATATTCTTTCTAAATCACTTGGTTCAAATACAAAAATTAATATGGCTTATGCTACTTTAGAAGCATTAAAATCACAAAGAACAGCTCTTGAAATTGCTAAATTAAGAGGTAAAAAAGTAGAGGAGATTTTATAATGAAGTTACATGAATTAAAAGCATCTGCTGGTTCAAGAAAGAAAAGAACTATCGTTGGTCGTGGTCCAGGTAGTGGACTTGGAAAAACTTCAGGTCGTGGTGAAAAAGGACAAAAAGCTAGAAGCGGATATAGTCGTAAACCAGGATTTGAAGGTGGACAATTACCTTTATATAGACGTCTTCCAAAAAGAGGATTCTCAAATGCAAAATTTAAGACTGTTTATGCTGTTATTAATTTAAGTGATTTAAATAAATTTGAAGATGGAGCAGTTGTTTCACCTGAAATATTAAAAGAAATGGGATTAGTTAAAAATCAATTAGATGGAATAAAAGTATTAGGAAATGGAAAATTAGAAAGAAAATTAACTGTAAAAGCACATGCTTTCTCAGATACAGCTAAAAAGCAAATAGAAGAACTAGGTGGAAAAGTAGAGGTGATCTAGTATGTTTGCCAAATTAAAACTACTAATGAATCCTAGAAATAAAGATTTAAGAAAAAGAATTTTATTTACTTTTCTATGTCTATTTGTATTTAAACTTGGTACTTCAATAGTTGTACCAGGGGTAGATACTAGTGCTCTTGGAAAAGATTTAGGATTTTTTGATTTAGTAAATGCTATGGGTGGTGGAGCTATGGAGAAATTCTCTATTCTATCACTTGGTGTTATGCCATACATTACTGCATCTATTATTACTCAGTTACTTGCACAAATGGAAATACTTCCATATTTTGCAGAACTATCTAAACAAGGTGGAGTAGGTAGAGCTAAATTAAATCAAATAACAAGAATACTTGGAATAGCACTTGCATTTATTCAAGGATATATATTATCATTTACCTTTATAAAAGGTGGATCTGTAATGGATTATATGAGTTTTTCAGTAATACTTACTGGTGGAACATGTTTTCTATTATGGCTTGGAGACCAAATAACAGCTAAAGGAATAGGTAATGGTATTTCACTTATTATCATGGCTGGTATAATTGCAACTCTACCAAGTATGTTCAAAGATGCATACGAAGCTTTAATTATTCCTGGAGATTTACAAGTTACACTATTTGGAATAACTAAATTCATAATATTTGTTTTAGTTTATTTAACAATAGTACTTGCAGTTGTTTATGAAGAAACATCTGAAAGAAGAATCCCAGTTCAGTATGCGAATAAAACAAATAGTATGTATGGAGCAAATAAAAACTATATGCCATTTAAATTAAATTCTGCAGGAGTTATCCCAGTAATATTTGCATCAGCACTTGTTTCAATACCTGGACTTCTTGCAGCAGTTATTAAAAATGAAGAATTTAGTGTATTTGTTTCAAAATATTTAACATTAAGTACACCTGTTGGTTTTATACTTTATCTAATACTTATCTTTGTATTTGCATACATCTATACATTTATGCAAATCAAACCAAAGGAATTATCTGATAATTTAAAAAAACAAGGTGGATTTATTCCTGGAATTAGACCAGGTAATGAAACAGTTAACTACATTTCTAAAGTACTTGTTAGAATAAGTACTGTAGGAGCACTTTTCTTAGCAATCATTGCAGCTCTTCCAATTGTATTTGGTATGATATCTAATTTACCTACAAGTGTAAGTATAGGTGGAACAGGACTTTTAATTGTTGTCGGAGTTGCACTTGAAACTTATAAACAAATTGAAAGTAATTTAGTTTCAACTGAATATGTAAGAGGAAGAAGAAGAAGATAAATGAAAAATATTATTTTACTTGCTCCCCCTGCAGCGGGGAAAGGAACTCAGTCAAAGCTTATCTGTGATACTTATAATTTTATACATATAAGTACTGGAGATTTACTTAGAGAGGAAGTTAAAAAAGAAACTTCTCTAGGTCTAGAGTTAAAAGCAAAAATGGAAACTGGAAAATTAATTGAAGATTCTATTGTTATTGATCTTTTAAAAAATAAATTAGAAGAATGTAAAAATTCTGATGGATTTATTTATGATGGTTTTCCAAGAAACATTAAACAAGCTGAGTTACTTGATGAAATCTTAAGAGAAAATAATTCTAAAATAGATGAAGTAATTTATTTAGATTTAGACTATGAAACTGCTAAGAATCGTATAGTAGGAAGATGTAGTTGTACTAAATGTGGTGAAGTTTATAATACTTTAATTGATATGCAAAAACCTAAAAAAGATGGAATTTGTGATAAATGTAATTCTTCTTTATATAAAAGAAATGATGATAATGAAGAAACATTTAAAACTAGATTTGAAGTATATGAAAAAGAAACTAAACCACTTATTAAGTACTATGAGAATATAGTTAAAAAAGTAGATAGTACTAAAGATACTAATATGGTTTTTGAAGACATTAAAAGTATCTTAGGAGAACCAAAATGATAGAGATTAAGTCAAAAAGAGAAATTGAACTTTTAAAAATAGCAGGAGAGATAACTGGAGCTACGCACTTATATTTAGAAAAGTTTATTAAGCCAGGTATTACTACAAAAGAACTTGATAAACTTGCATATGACTTTATTATAAGTAAAGGAGCAACTCCATCTTTTCTAAACTATGATGGTTTTCCTGCTTCTATATGCGTTTCAATAAACGAAGAAGTAGTACATGGTATTCCTAGTAATAGAAAACTAAAAAAAGGTGATATTGTATCATTAGATATAGGAGCATGTTATAAGGGATATCATGGAGATTCAGCTTGGACTTATAAAGTTGGTGAAGTTAAAAGCGAATTATCATATTTATTAAAACACACTGAAAAAGCATTGTTTGAGGGACTTTCTGTTATTAAAGAAGGTGCTCATATAGGTGATATTGGTTATGCTATTGAAAAATATGCATTAGAACATAATTTAGGTGTTGTAAAAGAACTAGTAGGACATGGTGTAGGAAGAAATGTACATGAAGAGCCTGATGTTCCAAATTATGGAAAAAAAGGTACTGGTCCAGTTTTAAAAGAAGGTATGGTAATTGCTGTGGAACCAATGATTAATTTAGGTACAGCTGACATAGCCATTTTGGATGATGGCTGGACAATTGTAACTATGGATGATGCGCCATCTGCTCACTTTGAACATACGGTGCTCGTTACAAAAGATGGTTATACTATTCTAACGAAGAGGTGATAAAATGGCTAAAGATGATACTATTGAAGTAGAAGGAATTGTACTTGATAAAATACCAGGTGGTAAGTTTAAAGTAGAACTTGAAAACAAACACATTGTGATTGCCCATGTTTCTGGTAAAATCCGAATGAACTATATTCGCATTTTACCAGGTGATAAAGTCACAGTAGAACTTTCCACTTATGATTTAAAACATGGGCGTATAACCTATAGAAAGTAGGAGGAATTGATATGAAAGTAAGATCATCAGTAAAGAAAATCTGTCCAGATTGTAAAATAATTAGACGTAAAGGTTCTGTTAGAGTTATCTGCAAAAAGAACCCAAAACATAATCAAAGACAAGGTTAATATAGGAGGCGAATTATGGCACGTATTAAAGGTGTAGATATACCAAATAATAAGAGAAGTGAAATCGCACTTACTTATATTTATGGTATTGGAAGAAGTCTTTCAAATACTATTTTGAAAGCTGCAAATGTAGATCCTGATAAAAAAGCAGGAGATCTTACAAGCGACGAACTTACAAGAATCCGTACTGAAGTAGATAAATATAATACTGAAGGAGATTTACGTCGTGAAGTAAATATGAACATTAAAACAAAAATGGAAATTAATTCTTACGAAGGAACTCGTCATAAAAAAGGGTTACCAGTAAGAGGACAAAGAACAAATAGAAATGCTAGAACTCGTAAGGGTAAAGGTAAAACAGTAGCAAATAAGAAAAAATAGTTCATAGATAAAAGGAGGTTATAGGCATGGCTTATAAAGCAAGAAAACGTAAAGTTAAAAAGAATGTACCTGAAGGAACAGCTTATATTCATTCAACTTTCAATAACACTATTGTTACAATTTGTGATAAAGAAGGTAACGCTATTAGCTGGGCATCAGCTGGTACATTAGGTTTTAAAGGAAGTAAAAAATCAACACCATTCGCAGCAGGTATGGCAGCAGAAGCAGCAGGAAAAGCAGCTATGGATATGGGAATGAAAAAAGTTGAAGTTTTTGTTAAAGGACTAGGTTCTGGACGTGAAACAGCTATTCGTTCACTTCAAACTGCTGGACTTGAAATTTTAGCTATTTCAGATGTAACACCTGTACCACATAATGGATGTCGTCCACCAAAACGTCCACGTGGATAATTAAGAAAAGGAGTGGTGATTAATGTTAAATTTTGAAAAACCAGTTTATAAAATAACAGACTATGTTGAAAATAATAATTATGGTAGATTTGAATTAGAACCTCTAGAAAGAGGATTCGGTACTACTATAGGTAACGCTCTTCGTAGAGTAATGCTTTCTAGTATGCCTGGTTCTGCAATTATAGCTGTTAAAATTGACGGTGTAATGCATGAATTCCAAACAATTGAAGGTGTATATGAAGATGTTACTGCAATTATTTTAAATTTAAAAAGCATAGTCGTTAAAAATAATTCTGATGAAGACCAAGTATTAAAATTATCTGTCTCTGAAGAAAGAGTAGTTACTGCAGCAGACATTGAAACTAACCCAAATGTTGAAATAATGAATAAAGATCAAGTAATTGCTACTTTATCAAAAGGTGGAAAACTTGATATGGAATTAATAGTTTCAAATGGTCGTGGTTACTTACCATCTACTGAAACAAAAAAATTAATTCAAAATGAAAAAATTGGATTTATTGCTATTGATGCAATTTATTCACCAATTGAAAGAATTAGTTATGAAGTAGAAAGTGCTCGTGTAGGACAAGATGCAAGTTATGATAAATTAATCATGGATGTATATACTAAAGGTTCTATTAGACCAGAAGAAGCTATGGCATTAGGTGCTAAAATATTAATTGAACATTTAAATATCATTACTAATTTAAGTGAAATTGCTGATAAGACAGGTATTATGAATGCTAAACAAGAAGATAGCAAAATTAAAAAATTAGAAACTCCAATTGATGAACTTGATTTTTCTGTAAGAGCTTATAATTGTTTAAAAAGAGCAAATATTAATACTTTAGGTGATTTAACTGAAAAATCAGAATTAGAAATGATGAAAATACGTAATTTAGGTAAAAAATCTTTAAAAGAAGTTATTGATAAAATTAAAGATATGGGACTTAAATTCCGTGAAGATGATTAATAGCTAGGAGGATTTACTATGTACAGAAAATTAGGACGTACTAATAAACATAGAAGAAGTATGCTTGCTAACTTAACTAAATCTGTTATCATGAATGAAAGAATTGAAACAACAGAAACAAGAGCTAAAGAAGTTCGTAAATTTGTTGATAAGATGATTACTTATGGTAAAGATGGTTCTTTAGTAGCTAGAAGAAAAGCATTAGCTTTTATGCATAATGATAATGAAGTTGTTAAAAAAGTATTTGATGACTTAGCTAAAAGATATGCTACTAGAAATGGTGGGTATACAAGAATTTTAAAACTTACTGAACGCAAAGGAGACGATGCGTTAATGGTAATTTTAGAATTAGTTGAAGGAGAAGGAGAATAATCCTTCTTTTTTATATACTAGGAAAGTGCTTTACAAAGCAAAATATAGACTATTAATAAAACTTAATTAAAAGAGCACGAAAAAACTCGGATAAAAAAATCCGTTTTTTTTAATTAAAGAAATTTAATAATCAA
>CALVXR010000032.1 GCA_944371445.1 uncultured Bacilli bacterium | reverse complement strand
GGTCTTTAGAAAGAACTTTTTTAATAGTTTCGCTGTATAATTCTTTATCTACTAATTTAACCATAAAAATACACCTCCTTTCCGGAAGTGTATTTTAGGACATTTTGTTTTGTAAATCAATTTTTTTCACTAATTTTTATAATAGGACATTTTGTTTTGTAAACGAAAGTACAAAAGCGGACATTTTGAAAAAAAAGTCACACATTTGTCAATATCTTGTAAGATTTATTTACTATTATATCCTTTTGTCATATATTCCTTACATTTAATATATGGTTTATATGAAAAAGAATTTTTATTTTTATTAAATATTACATATCCATCACACTTATAATTTGAATATTTAGGATCTTTATCCATATAATATAAATTATTTTCTAATAATGTATCCATATCAACTTTTATTTCTGAATTAGGAATTTCGTTATATTCTTTTTCTATATATTTCATTGTTCCTTCAACTAATTTATTTTCCATATCTTCGTATGTATAATTACTTTCCTTTATATCATTTTGATTTTCATTTAAAGCTGATTTAACTTTAACATCAAATATAATTACTGATAAAATAAGTGAAAAAGTTAAAATTCCCATTCCCATCAAAAATTCATTTAAACTCCATCCATTATTATTCATATAAGTTCTCCTAAAATAAATTTATTTCTTTTACATCTTCTTTAAATTTATAAAGTTTTGCAGGTCTTCCAGTTCCTTCTAAACTTTTATCTCCAGTTTCTTCTATTATATTAAGGGACATTATTTTTTTTCTAAAGTTTCTACGGTCTAAACTTTTTCCTAAAATTGTTTCACAGAAAGTTTGCATTTCTGGAAGTGTAAAATCACTTGGAAAAAGTAATTTTATCATCTCAGTTTGTTTTAATTTCATTTTTAGATAATCTATCATACTTATTAAAACTTCTTCTCCATTATATGCTAATTTAGGAAATATATCTACATCAAACCATTCAACTTCTTTATTTATTTCTTCTACCCTTTTGTAATAAACAGATGCACTATCTATAATTCCTATTGTTGAAACATGTACTATTTTATCATCTAATGCAGTTTCCTTATCTTCAAATGCTCTAAATGTTTCAGTATATATTCCTTCAATTCCCACATATTCATCTATCATTTTTTTGACAGCTACTTCAAAACTAACATCATATGATAGACCAGTATTTGGTAGTGACCAATAATTCTTATATGGTTCACCTGTTTTTTTATAAAGTAATACTTTTAATTTTCCTTTATCTACTGTAAAAGTCCCTAAAATCATTTTAATTTTAAAATTATCTGCTAAATTCATACACTCACCTCTTTGTGTTAATTAGACACAGTAAGAGTATTATAGCAAATTTTTTTATTTTGTCAAATTTAAAAGAAACTTAAACAGTTTCTTACATTGAATCAATATTTATTTTTACTTTTGGTTCATTATTTATATATGCACTTGCTTTTACAATAGTTCTAATAGATTCTATAATAGTACCTCTTTTTCCTATAACAAGTGGCATATCTTCTTTATCAACCATAACTTCTATAATAATTTCACTATCGTTATCTATTTTTTTTACAGATACCATATCTGGATTTTTAACTACACTTTTAATTAAGTGTTCTGTAAGATTTAAGATATTCATTATTTATCTTCTTTCTTTTGTTTATTTTCATGGAATGTTTTTAAAATTCCTTTATTGCTTAAAAGTGATCTTACTGTATCAGTTGGAATAGCTCCATTACCAAGCCAAGATAAAGTTTTTTCTTCTTTAAAAGTTACTTCTCCATTAATTGGATTGTAAGTACCTACTTCATCTATTACTTTACCATCTCTTGGTGCTCTTGAATCAGCTGCAACAATACGGTAATATGGTCTTTTTTTAGAACCCATTCTTTTTAATCTTAACTTTACTGCCATACTTTCTCCTCCATTTCTTGGATAATTATACAATATAAAAAAAGAGATGTCAACCTTTTTTTGTTAACACCTCTATTTTATATAATTTTCATCTACATTATTATCTATTTCTTCTTCTACTTTTTCATCCATTTCTTCATCTATTTCATCCCATGGTTCTTCTTCTTCTTCTACTGATATTTTCATTTTTGTTTCCCCAACTATTTCTACACCAAGCTCTTTTTCTATATCAAAATTAATAGTATTTCCATTAGTATCTACTTTTAAACAAGTTGGTTGTTTTAATGTTCTAACAATGATTTCTGTATCACTAGTTAAATCGGCATTTTCTTTTGTTTTTACATTAAATGAATCATTATATTCTATTTTTTTATTTACAACTGTTGTTTTACTATCATTTTCATATGAATACCAAATATTAACATCAAAAGATCCATCTACTCCTACTTTATCACCAGTTTTATAACCTTTGAATTTATGGTTTATTACCCAGCAACCTAAAACGTTACTTGGAGTATTTTCAACTTCTAATTCATAACTATTTTTAAAATATTTTTTTCCTTTTCCAATAACAGCTTTTGTTACTATTTCTTTATATGCCACACTATCACCTCTCTAATCTAATGTATGCATATAAGGGATAAATGTGCACTAAAAAAAGTTACTTATTTGTAACTTTAATTTATTTTTCTACCATTATTCCATCCATACTCCAAGTTTTTACATCTGTTATTTTAACATCTACTATTTGTCCTATATATTTTTTATCTGCTTTTACGTTTACTAATTTCATAGTTTCTGTATATCCAGATAACATATTTTCATCTTTTTCACTAGTATTTTCTAAAAGTACTTTTACTACTTTATCTTTATATTTTTGATTTGCTTTGTTAGAATATTTATTTATAAGTTCATTTAATTCATATAATCTATTATTTTTATCTTCTAATTTTGTTAAATCTTCCATACGTGCTGCAGGAGTTCCTATTCTAGGTGAAAAGATAAAAGTAAATGCTCCATCATATTTACATTTGTTAACAACATCTAAAGTTTCTTTAAAATCTTCTTCAGTTTCATTTGGAAAACCAACTATAATATCTGTTGTAATAGCACAGTTTTTTACTTTTTCTTTTAATTTATTATATAAAGTTAAATACTCTTCTTTAGTATATCTTCTTCCCATTAGTTTTAGAATTCTATTTGATCCAGATTGAAGTGGTAAATGAATATATGGCATTATATTATCATATTTAGCAATTACATCTATCATTTCATCTGTAAAATCCCAAGGATGTGATGTTACAAATCTTACTCTTTCTATACCTGTTTTAGCGACTTCTTCTAAAAGATTACTCATACCATAATCTTCTTCTAAATCTTTTCCATATGCATTTACATTTTGTCCTAAAAGAGTTACTTCTTTATATCCTTTTTTAATAAGATCATTTACTTCTTCTAGTATATATTCCATTTTTCTACTTCTTTGTTTTCCTCTTGTGTATGGAACAATACAATATGTACAGAATTTATCACAACCATACATAATATTTATCCAAGCTTTATATTTACTGTCTCTTTTTACAGGGATATTTTCAATAACATCTCCTTCTTTACTTTCTACTTCTATTTGTAATTGTTTACTTTTTATTCTATTTTCTAATATAAATGGAAGTGCATATATATTATGAGTTCCAAAAACAATATCTAAATGTTTATGTTTTTTCATAATTTCTAACGTTACAGATTCTTCTTGGGCCATACAACCACATATACCTACTATAATATCAGGTCTTTCTTCTTTTAAATGTTTCATTCTTCCAATCATTCCAAATACTTTATTATGAGCATTTTCTCTAATGGCACATGTATTAAGTAATATTAAATCGGCTTTTTCTATTTCTTCTTCATAAGAATAACCCATATCTTCTAAAATAGCTTTAATATTTTCACTATCATGTTCATTCATTTGACAACCATATGTTTTTACATGATATGTTTTTCCTTCACCTATCTTTTTTAAATATTCTGGTACTTTATATGCATCTGTTATAATTTTTACTTTATTTTTGGTTCTTTTTTGTGCTTCTTTTAAATTTGGCAACATGTTTATCACTTCTTTCTTTTAATATAGATATAACTTCTTTTATTATTTTATCATTGTTTTTTATTCTAGTTTCTAAATTAGGATAAGCTTTTATTAGTCTTTTATATAGATAATTTTTACTATTAAAACTTTTCTTTAAATTGTTAGTTATTTCTAATCTTAGTTCATTTATTTTAACACTTATTAAATCACTACTAACTTTTACTTTATTAAATAATTTTTTTGTCTCTTTTGAAACCTTTTGAGATATTAATTCGGTAGAATCTCCTGCTAGTAAAAAAGTTTCTTTTCTAAAATTATTTATTACATTAAATGATATTATATTATCTATTAAATAAATCACAAAGATTATTATTATTAAAATATTTAAATTATATACATTTATTTGATTTATCATTGAAAATAAAATAGGATTTACTAATTTAATTATTACTATTCCACCTAAACCAAATAAGACTGAGTTATTAAGGCAAATTCTACCATTTAAATTTATTTTATAATTACTATAATCCCACCATCTTGCCTTAAATAATTTTTCCATTACATAACTAGTTATATATTCAAGAAAACTACAAATAAATATGCTCATTATAAAAAGTACGAATAAGTCGTTTTGATATTTAGATAAAGTAATGGTCATTATTAAAGCACCATACCCATATATAGGACAGTAAGGACCTATTAAAAAACCTCTATTTATAAATTTGTGTTTTTCTATTAACTTTAAAGTAACTTCTATTATCCAGCCAATAATAGCATATATTATAAAAATCAAAAAATAAAATTCTATATTATTCATCTTATCACCAATCTTTATCTATTATACTATAGTTTAAATTATAATACTAGTAAAACATTATAAAAGAAAAAAAGAAAAAATTGATTATTTTATTTTTCCTTTTTCTTTTTTTAATTCAATATTAGCTTCATTGAAATCTAATAATTCATAATCAGTAGACAAAACTTTTTTACTTATTCCATCTTCTAAAAGTTCTTTTTTTATTTGTCTAAGAACATGTATTTTATCTTCTCTATCTTTAAATTTAAAATAATTATTAGTTGTTTTTTCTTCCTTTTTGATACTAACATTTTCAATTAATTTCTTTTTAGAATATGTACCAATATTTTTTAAATAACAGTCTTCTTTTACATATACATTATTTTTTACTAATACATTTCTTTTAAATGCCTCTATAATTCTTTTAGCATTTTCTCTTTCTTTATCAAAATTTATCTTGTCCACATATGTATCAGCAAATCCTTTAAAAACAATATTACTAAGTGATTTAAATCCTGTTACTAAAGAAGCAGGTAACAATAATAATTGAAATAAAAATGGTGATGCTTGGAAAAGTAATGTAGATGTTACGAATAAAGCTAAAATAATTTTATTATTTTTTAAATTATTTTTTAAATTCTCTATAAATCTTTCTTTAAAATTAAACTTTTTTTTACTTGAATTTAAAGCATCATTAATGTTTTCATTAAATACAACTTTTTTCATATTATCTCTCCCTCGTATAATATATTTTGTAAGTTAAAAATAACTTACAATTTAATATCTTTATAGTTAGTTTTTAACTAACAATTTTATTTATTGGCTGTGATACTCTAGTGTTAAAATATTATTGAAATATTTTTGACTGAGATTTATTCTTTCACTCCTTGTAACCCTTATGGTGTTTACTCATAAAGACTGTTTCTCTTCTTATTAGTTATATTTCTTCTAACTCAGATGCTGTTTCTATTTTCTTATTAGTTCGCAGTATCCAAATCCCTAATGGAAAATATGTATTCTAATAACGAGGTTGTCGTAAGCTAGTAAGCTAGAGTTATCGTTGCCAATTATATTTCACAAAACTTTAATCAGAAAGGTGGTGATATATATGACCAATTCTTTGTTTATCGGTGTTGATGTTTCTCTTCAATCTAATCAAATTTGTGTTTTAAATTTTGATCAACATAAGTTCTTTAATTTGAAATTTCCTAATACTCCTAACGGTTGTGAAGATGCTATTAATAGAATTAAAAATATTCACGATAAATTCTATTTTGATAAAATAATCGTTGTTTGTGAAGCTACTGGTATGTATTCTTTTCATTTAGCTTGTTATTTTTCTTCTCATGAATACCTTAATAACTTTAATACTGAAGTTTATCAAATTAATGCTCATGATTTTGCTAAATATAAAGATAGCTTTTCTGATATTGAAAAGACTGACCCATCTGACGCTTATATTCTTGCCGACTTTGCGAGAGTTGGTAGAACTAAAGCTTTACATCCTTTTCGTGGTCCACAACACATTGCTCTTCAACGTTTAACGAGACAAAGATATCACATTTCTAAAAATCTTGTTAAAGAAAAACTTTATGTTATGAATAACATTTATTTATCTTTTTCAGGATTGATTATTGCTGACAAGAAGAACAAACCTTTTTCTAATATGTTTGGTGCTACTTCTTGTGCAATATTTGATAACTTTGACTCTCCAGATCAAATTGCTGAAACTCCTGTTAATGATTTGTTGGATTTAATTTCTAAAGTTGGGAAAAATCGAACTAAAAACCCAAATGAGAAGATTGATTTACTTAACAAAGCTATCCGTTCTTCTTATCGATTAGAACAAACTGCTTATAATGGTATTAATATTGCTGTTGCTTCTTCTTTAAGTACTATTAGATTCCTAGAAAATGAACTTAAACAAGTTGATAAAGCAATTTTAGATACCGTCAGTGGTTTGGATTCCAATGCTTATAATTCTTTACTTTCTATTCGTGGCATTGGTAAAGTTTATGCCGCTGGTATTCTAGCAGAAATTGGTTCAATTGATTATTTTAAACACAATTCCAATTTAGCTAAATATGCAGGACTTTACTGGAATAGAACTCAATCAGGTAAATTCGAAAAAGAAGATAAAAAATTCTCACAACATGCAAACAAATATCTTCGTTATTACCTAATTGAAGCCACAGCTTCTTGTGTTAGAATGAATTTTCCTTTTATTAAGAATTTTTATGATTCTAAATATAAGGAAGTTACTAAACATCAACATAAACGTGCACTCGTTTTATCTGCTCGTAAACTTGTTAGATTGATTTTTGGATTACTGCGAAAAAATCAATATTACAGTCCAATAGACTCGAATACTCAATCTTTAATAAACTGAGTTCGTTAACGATGACGAACTAATGTTTAGTTTTTGGCTAAACACTTTTTAGCGTGGAATAATTTATTTGGTAAGGGAGAAATTATTTAAAAACTTCCATAAACTTTATCTTGACATATTACCAGATGTCTCTAATACATTTAATAATAATTATTATAGTTATTATTGTTATTACTGACATTAGAATATAATTAAATGGCGAAGGTAACAAATTTATTACAATTCTAAAAAAATCAAAAAAATTAGCTAGAAACGATTGAATATTAACAAAAAAATCTTTTACATTTGTAAAAATATCAACTATTATTTGCATATACATACCTACTTTCTAGCAATTATAACTATACAAACAGCTATAAATACAATAAATATACTAACTATAGATACTCTAATCATTTCTGGTAAACTGTTAAATAAATAACTTACTAAACCAAAAAATTGAATTATATATTCTTTAATACTATTTAAAAATTTACTTACATCATCTAGCCAATCTCCAAAATCTTTTTCTGCATCAGTAACTTCGTGTAGTTTTACAGTATAATCAATTATATATTCACTATCTACACATAATCTTATATCAGATTTAGCTCCCTCCGTTAGTACATTAATATACCCTAAATTATTATAATGCTGAAATTCATATGCCCCTGGTAATATTTCTGTGTATAATTTATCATAATCATTGTCAAATTTACTATATTTTTCATAACTTTGATAAAGAGCATTAAAAATTGCTATATATGGCTTATGCACTTTATCTGTTTGATTAATTGCAAATAATCTATAATCTAAAAAATCTTCACTTGAATTTTTAGGAACTCTAAAATTAAGATTAAATTCATCTAATTTTTTATGATTAATATCGTAGCAATGATAACCATCTAAATCACTTTCTTTTACAAATTCAGAATCTTTATTATAATATTCAAGTTCAATTTTAGTTATAAAATCGGATTTAGTTTGCAAAATTAAATCTGAAGTTGAACTTGATACATCTATATATAAATAACCTTGATTAATAGTAGGTTTTACTGCTACACCATCAAATATTTTATCGTGAAAATATGAGCCATAAGACAATTCCCCATTATTACTTGAATATTCCCATTTTCCAGTAGCACTATCATAAAATTGCAAAATCGGTTGATAAAAATCATTACCTTCTTTAGAGTGAATCTTATATTCAAAAAACATATCATAATTTAAAGGTACATTAAAATATACTTTTGCACTTTTTACTATATCATGCATTAAAATTGTTTGTTCAAATGTTTCATCTATACTGATACTACTTACATCAAAATAATTTTTATAATAGTTATTAAAAGTAGGAAATTGACCAACAAAAGGAATATCATTAATAAAAATAGGTTCAAGGTAATTTTTAAAAATAAAATTATCATTATTAAAACTAGAATACAAAATTATATTAGTATCATAACTTAAATTAGGATAACCCCAAAAGGGAGTACCCAAAGTTTGAGAACCTAAATCTTCTTTATTATTTTCAAACCGAGAAAGCCAGTCGTCAATTTTTTCTTCTGTTAAATCTTCTATATTATAAAGGTCTTCACCTATAGCACTACTAGCATTATTTAGAAGATAAACAGACGACGAATATCTAATTTCTTTATAATCCAAATTAAATTCTTTATTATCTTTAGATATTAAAATATAAAATCTTCCGTTGACATTACTAGTAATTATGTATTTGTAATCTTCAAAATTTAGTTTTTTTATTAGATAACTCATATTTTTTTTGGCAAGAGAATTATTATCATAAAATTCTTTTACAGTTTTATACTGATAAGTCCAGTTAGGAAATTTAGTATATTGAGGAATACCCATATCATAAGGTGCAAAAATAATATTAAGATTACCATCAGAACCA
>CALVXR010000031.1 GCA_944371445.1 uncultured Bacilli bacterium | reverse complement strand
TTTAAATGGGTAAATAGACGAAGTCAAAGAAAAAGTTATACTTGGGAAGAATTTTTACAAATGATAAAACAATATGAAATTCCAAAACCATATATACGAGTAAGTATATATGAGTAAGCAATTTGATGAATAGATACTATGTTATGAAGAGCCGAGTGCGGGAAATCTGCACGCTCGGTTCTGTGAGGGTTATATGTGGTAACACATATTTCTACTCGATATTTTATATGTTTAGATATAGATAAAGAAAAATTAAAAAAAGTACAAACTATTATAAATAAAAAATTAGAAAATGATTTTAAACTAAGATTAAATCCTAAAACTCATATAGGAAAACTTAAAGATGGATTAGATTTTTTGGGATTTAGATTTATATTACAAAATAATAAATTATATTTAAAAATTAGAACTATGATAAAAAAAAGATTTAAAAAGAAAGTAAAAAAACTAACTAAATTAAGTAAAAATAACCATAAATATTCTAAAGTATTAGAATCTGTACATGCAAGTTATTATGGACATTTAAAAGAAGGAAATACTTATTATTTGTATAAAAAAATAGTAAAAAAATATCATTTAAAGGATTATATGCGTAATATATAATTTTTTATTTGTATTTATTTTAAATTCATGTTATTATCTAAGTAAGAAGTAATACTTTTAACTATAGTAATATTAATATACTAATAAGCTTGTTAGATTTTATGAAGGTGCTGATGGATTTAAAACAGGATATACTAAAGAAGCTGGATACTGTCTTACTGCATCTGCTGTAAAAGACGGTATGCGAGTAATTACAGTAGTAATGGGAGAACCTGATAGCAAAGTAAGAAATGAAGAAACAACTCAAATGCTTGATTATGCTTTTGCAAATTATAAAATAAATACAATATTATCTACAAAAACAAATTTAGGAAAAAAAGAAATAGATAAAGGTGTGGATAAATATGTAAATTTAGTTCCTAAAGAAAATGTAAATATATTAAGTAAGAAAATAGATAAAGATAAAAAAATAAACTATGAAGTAGAAGTAGGTGACTTAAAAGCACCACTTAAAAAAGGTGATAAAGTAGGTGAAATAAAAATAAATGAAAATGGTAAAACTAGAACTATAGATGTTACAGTAGAAAAAGATGTTAAAAAAGTAAATATATTTTCATTATATATAAGATATTTAAAAGATATAATTACTGGTGATATTTCTATATAAAGTATGCGTAAAAGCATATTTTTTGTTAATGTTTAATTAAGTATGATATGTTATAATAATCTATATAAAAATTTTTAGGAGGAAAGAAATGAATAAAAGTGAATTTATAAAAATAATTGATAATTTAAATTTAGATAAAGAAGAATATTATATTTTAGGTGGTGGTAGTCTATTAATGCATGGAATTAGAGAAAGTGCTAGTGATATAGATTTATGTGTTTCTATGGAGTTGTTTGATGAATTAAAAGAAAAATATAATCTTGATGATTCTAAAAAGAATAACTGTGGTTTTTATAAAATAAATGATTTAATAGAAATTATCCCTAATGAAAAAAAAGATTTTACAAGATATTTTATTTCTGAATATCCTGTTGAAGATTTAGAAAGAATATTAAATTTTAAAAAAAGTAGAAATAAAGAAAAAGATTTAAAAGATATAGAAAAAATAACAATTTATTTAGAAAAGAATAAATAAAGAAAATGTAAAATAGAAAGTTTTATATTTGCAAATTTATCTCTAGCATAGTAATATATAATTAGGTATAGAAGGGAGTAATTATGATTTTTATAGAATATCCAAAATGTTCTACTTGTAAAAAAGCAAAAAAGTATTTAGATGATAACAAAATAAATTATAATGATAGACATATTTTGGAAGAAACACCAACTTATGATGAGTTAAATACTTGGATAAATAAATATGATATTGAAGTAAAAAAACTATTTAATACAAGTGGACTAAAATATAAAGAACTTAATTTAAAAGATAAATTAAATACACTTTCTTTAGAAGAAAAAATTAAATTATTATCAAGTGATGGTATGCTTATAAAAAGACCACTTCTTATATCAGAGGATAATATTTTAATAGGCTTTAAAGAAAAAGAATGGGATAAATATTTGAAAGGAGAATAAAAATGAAAGAATTAAAATTAAAAAAATGTTTAAAATGTAATGCTTTAGTAAAAGTAATAGAAGATTGTAATTGTGAAGATTGCGGAATTGTTTGCTGTGGTGAACCTATGAAAGATGTAAAATCTAATAGTGTAGATGCTGCTTTTGAAAAACATATTCCAGTATATGAAATAGATGGAAGTAATATCGTAATTACGGTAAATCATGTTATGGAAGAAGATCATTATATAGAATGGATTAGTTATGTAACAAATAATTTAGAAATTACTAAACAATTTAAACCAAACGAAGAACTTAAATTAACTGTTCCATATGAAAAAGGAGCAAAAATATATTCATATTGTAATAAACATGGATTATGGGAAAAGGAAGTTAATTAATGGATAAAACTGTATTTAATGATATATCTTATGGAATGTATGTAGTAACTACAAATTATAATGATAAAAAAGTAGGATGTTTTATAAATACATTAACACAAATAACAAGCGATAATCCTATAATTTCAATAAGTTTAAATAAAGATAATTATACTAATGAGGCAATTATTAGTGCAAAGAAATTTGCTGTTTCTATATTATCTATTGATACAAATAAAGACGTAATTTCTAAATTTGGTTATTTTTCATCAAGAGATATAGATAAATTTGAAAATATAAGATATGAAATAGTAAATAATTTACCAGTTGTTATAGATAATATATGTTCTTATATTATTTGTGAAGTTATGGATGTAATTGAATCAGAAACTCATGATATATTTTTAGCACGTGTAATAGATACTAAAAAGATAAGTGATAAAGAACCTATGACATATAGATATTATCATGAAGTTTTAAAAGGAAAAGCGCCTAAAAAAGCACCTACATATATAGAAGAAGATAGTTCTAATTCTGTTAAATATAGATGTATTATTTGTGGACATATTTATGACGAGGAAAAAGAAGGAATTAAATTTGAAGACTTACCTGATGACTGGAAATGTCCTATATGTGGCGCTTCGAAAGATAAATTTGAGAGAATATAAAATCAAAAGTCTAATTAGAAATTATCTAGTTAGATTTTTTTATTAAAAAACTGCTAACATAAGTTAACAGTTACATAACATGATAATTATTTGAACAATTATCGTCTTTATTCATAGCATTTTCTAATCTGGATACTCTTTTATCAAGCATATTGATTTGTCCTTGAAGCTGACTAATTTCGTTTTGATTCATATTATCGTAACCCATCATAGGATTCATCATATTAGGATTTTGTATACCAGGACTCATATTAGGCATTGGTCCCATCATCATAGGGCCTCCCATATTTGGCATCATATATCCTTGATTTATATTTCCATAAGGCATATTTCTATCTTTTTTCATATTACACACTCCTAATAAAGTATATGTAATTACTAAAAAAAATGTCACATAAAAGAGACTTCTTTCCTTATATTTAGTTGCACCCTCATTATTTATTGTGTTATAATGACTATGGTGATAGAAGTGAGACTTAAACACGTTAAAGGTGCAGATGAAAAAATAAAAACATCGAAATATATAATATTAAGTCCTAAAGAATATAAAGGAACCATGAATAAATTATTTCAAAATAATAATCCTATATATATTGAAATTGGTATGGGAAAAGGAAAGTTTATAATAAATAATGCTTTAAAATATCCCAATATAAATTTTATTGGAATAGAAAAATATGATAGTGTTATTGTAAGAGCAGTAGAAAATCTTGAAGATAAAGAAATTCCTAATTTAAAGTTATTTAGAATGGATGCTAGTAATATAGAAGAAATATTTGATAAAGAAATAGATAGAATATATTTAAACTTTTCAGATCCATGGCCAAAAGAAAGACACTCAAAGAGAAGGCTTACAAGTGATATATTTTTGAAAAAATATGATAATATTTTTAAAAATTCAAAAGAAATTATTATGAAAACAGATAATAGACACCTATTTGAATATTCTTTAAAATCATTTACTGATTATGGCTATAAAATAGAAGATATATCACTTAATTTATATGAAGATGAATATCCAGATAATATAGCAACAGAATATGAAGAAAAATTTCATAGTAAAGGATATCCAATATATATGGTAGAAGTAAAAAAATAATTTTACATTTTTTTACATATAAAAAGTGTAAATCTTTTTAAAAATAAAAAAGTTTGATATAATCATAGTAAGAGTGGTGAGGTATGAAAAAAATAATTACAATCTTACTTATAATCTTCATAACTACTGGCTGTACTGTAGTTAGAATTGATACTAAAAATATTGATACAACTATTAATGTTGTTCTATCAAAAAACAACAAGTTATATAACAGGATAGGAAAAGGTTATAAGTATTATGTACCTAAAGGAGTTAGTTATATTGATACAGATGAATTTAATGATAAACTTTATTCTAATGGTATATATTATTATTTATATGTAGATGCTGTAAGTTATTTTTACAAAAGAGAAATAAATTATAAAGAAAATAAAAATGCTTATTACTCTAGAAAAATAAATATAAGAGATAAAAAAGGGTATTTGGAAATAAATAAAGTGAAAGATGATAAATATTATGTATATTTTTTATATAACTATGCCAAAATAGAAGCATTAGTTCCTAAAAGTGAACTAGATACTGTTATATTAAACGCTTCATATATTTTATCAACAGTAAAGTTTAACAATAATGTTGTTAAATTAATGCTTAATGACGATTACTTTATAAATAAAGAAGAAAATTATGATGTTTTTGAATCTAAAAAAACAAATAACAATTCTCTTGGTTATGAAGCAAAAGAACAAAAATAATAAAGGTGGGATTTTAAGTGGGCTTAATGAATAAGTTAAAAAATATGTTTACAGAAGAAATAGATGATTTTGAACCAATAAAAAAGGAAATGATTCAGGTGGAAATACCAGCACCAAAAAAGGAAGAAAAAAAACAAGATGATTTTTTGGATAAAATAGGAACTAAAACAGAAGAAAAGCAAGAGATGCATGAAATAAAAGAAGAAAAGAAAGAACCAGAAAAAATTGTACAAAAAAGAGAAGAAAAATTTGCATTTCCAGTATTTTTTGATGATGAAGATTTTGAAAATATGGAGAAAAAAGAAGAAAGAAAAACAGAAAAAAAACCTGAACCATATCAAGGTAGAAAAAGTACTCCATATCAAGGTAGAGCTGTAGAACTTCCAAAAGAAAAACAAAAACCAAAAGTATTTAAACCATCTCCAGTAATATCTCCAATATATGGTATTTTAGATCAAAATTATAAAAAGGAAGATATAGTAACTAGAGAAGAAAGTAAATCTTATTATAAAGCAAAAGAAATGAGTATTGATGATATCAGAAAGAAAGCTTATGGAACTTTAGAAGATGATTTAGAAAGTAATTTACTAGAAAGTTCTATATATGATAAACCGGCAGTATTTAGGCATGAAGAAGATATGTTTGATGATCTTAGTACATTTACATCAGATGATTATTTTACAGATGATTTTGTAACTGATGAAACAAATAAAAAAACAACAGATAATCTAGTTGCAGAAGAAATGGAAAAAGCATCAAAAAATGAAGAACCTGATTTATTTGGGCTAATTGATTCAATGTATGAGAAAGGTGATGAATAATGGCTTGTTTACTTGAAACTTTACCAGTAATAATTTATTTTTTGTTGATTATACTAATAGTAGTTTTAATTGCAGTATCCCTTAAATCTTACTCTATTTTAGAAAAAATGGATAAATTTATGGATGATGCTACAAATAAAATAAATAGTTTAAATGGACTATTTTCAGTAGTAGATAAAGCTACAGATACTATATCAATACTAAGTGATAAATTAGTAACTGTTATTGTTAGTGGTATACAAAGACTTTTTACAAAAAAGGAGGAAGATAAAAATGAGTAAAAAGGGAATGGGAAAATTTGTAATTGGTGCATTAGCTGGTGCTTCATTAGGTATTTTATTTGCTCCTAAAAAAGGAGAAGATACAAGAAAAGAACTAAAACAAAAATTTGATGAAATGCTTAGTAAAGCAAAAGAAATCGATGTTGAAGAAGTAAAAGAGCAAATAGAAAACAAAATAGAAGAAATTAAAGCAGAACTTGAAGATTTAGATAAAGAAAAAGCACTAGAAATTGCTAAAAAGAAAGCAAAACAAATACAAAACAAAGCTAGTGAATTAGTAGAATATGCAGTTGAAAAAGGTACTCCAGCACTTGAAAAAACTGCAGAAGCTGCAAGAAAAAAAGCTATTGAGATTACTAAAGAAGTATTAAAAAAATTAGAGGAAAAATAATTCTTCTTTTTTTGTGTAAATATTTGTATTGAATTTTCAAACAAATTGAAAAAAGTATTTTATTATGTTAAACTATTATTAGTGGAGGTTGGTTTATGGATTTAGTAATTTTAATTATTATTTTAGCAATCATTGTATTAATATTTAAAAAATTTAGCAGTTTTGTATATTTTACTGTTATAATAGATTTATTTTTAAGAATACTTCATCAAATCAGTGCTATGCTTGGTATTGTTGAAATATCTTCATTTGTAAATAAGTATATACCGGCATCAATACCAGCAATATTAAGTAAATATTCAACTGGAATATTCTTAACTATACTTATATGGGGATATATAATTATCTATATAATATTTGAAGTATATATCATAAAAACATTTATGAAGAAAAAATAGTATTAGGTGAATATATGAAAAAGTTTTTAATAGAAGTTATAATTGATTTACTCTTTATTATTTTGAGTATAATTTTACTTAAAGATAAATGTTTTATCTTTTGTGGAATAGGCATAGTTATATTAGGTATATTATTATATAAATATTTTAACAAAAGTAATTAATTACTTTTTTTCTTTGCAAACAATAGTTTGGTGTGATATAATATTTTTGGTGATAAGATGTATTCATATATAAAAGGAAATGTAACAAATATAGAAAGTAATTATATAGTAATAGAAAATAATGGTATTGGATATTTAATTTATACAGCAAATCCATATTCATTTGAAATAAATAAAGAATATAAGGTATATATTTATCAATATGTAAAAGAAGATGAATTAAGTTTATATGGATTTAAATCACTTGATGAAAAAGACTTATTTTTAAAACTAATTTCCGTTAAAGGATTAGGTTGTAAAATGGCCCTACCTATACTTGCGTCTAATGTTGATGGCGTAATAGACGCTATTGAAAGGGAAAATATATTATATTTAAAAAAATTTCCTAAAATTGGAGATAAAGTAGCAAGACAAATTATTTTGGATTTAAAAGGAAAATTAGTTTCAAGAGAAGAAAAGACAGTAGTTAAAGATTTTGATGAACTTATTGAAGCATTAAAAGCTTTAGGTTACAAACCAGTTGATATTAAAAAAATACTTCCAAGTATAAAAGCAGATAAAGTAGAAGAACAAATAAAAGAAGCCTTAAAATTATTACTAAAATAGGAGGTTTGTAGATGGATGATAGAATAATTACAAAAGAAAAGTTAGAAGAAGACTCTTATGAAATAAATATAAGACCTGAAACTTTAGATGATTATATTGGTCAAAGTGAAGTAAAAGAAAATTTAGATATTTTTATGAAAGCAGCAAAAATGAGAGATGAACCATTAGATCATACTCTTTTATATGGACCTCCAGGTCTTGGAAAAACAACTCTTGCATATATAATTGCAAATGAAATGGAAGGTAATATTAAAACAGCAAGTGGACCTTCAATTGAAAAAAGCGGTGATCTTGCATCTCTTCTTTCTTCACTTGAACCAGGAGATGTGTTATTCATTGATGAAATTCATAGAATACCAAGATTTATAGAAGAAATATTATATCCTGCTATGGAAGATTTTGTTTTAGATATTATAGTAGGTAATGATGCAAGTTCTAGAAATATTAGAATTGAACTTCCACCTTTTACTTTAGTAGGTGCAACAACTAGAGCAGGTGATTTAACTTCTCCATTAAGAGATAGATTTGGAATTGTTTCAAAGCTTAATTATTATACAATAGAAGAACTTTCAAAGATAGTAAAAAGAACTGCTAAAGTATTAGAATGTACTATAGATGATGACGCTGCATTAGAACTTGCAACACGAAGTAGAGGTACTCCAAGAATTGCAAACAGATTACTTAGAAGAGTAAGAGATTTTGCTTTAGTTATGGGAAATGGAAATATTGATTTAAATATAACTAAAATAGCACTCGATAAACTAAAAGTAGATAGTTTAGGTCTTGATAATACCGATTATAATTTACTTAAAGCAATTATTGAAAGATTTAATGGTGGACCTGTTGGTATTGAGGCAATAGCATCTTCAATAGGTGAAGAACAAACTACAATAGAAGATGTTTATGAACCATATTTATTACAAACAGGGCTTTTAAAAAGAACTTCTAGAGGGCGTATGGTAACTAAAAAAGCATATGAACATTTACAAATACCAGTTCCTTCTAAGTTTGAAGAATAGTACTATATAAGTACTTTTTTTATATAATATTTTACAACTTTTTTTATAAGTGTTATAATATAACAAATTTTAAAATCAAAATAAAAAAACGATTTGTGAGAGGAGAATTATATGAAAACAGATGACTTTGATTTTGAACTTCCAGAAAGATTAATTGCGCAAACACCACTTAGTAAAAGAGATGCATCTAAATTACTTGTTTTAGATAAAAAAACAGGTGAGATAGAACATAAACACTTTGATGATATTTTATCATATTTAAATAAAGGTGATGTACTTGTTTTAAATGATACAAAGGTAATTCCAGCAAGACTTTATGGTATAAAAGAAGAAACTGGTGCTGTAATAGAAATAATAATGCTTAAAGAAGAAAGTGAAGATGTATGGCAGTGTCTTGTTAAACCAGCAAAAAGAATTAAAGTCGGAAGTATTGTTAATTTTGGTGATGGTAAATTAAAAGCGGAATGTATCGAATGTAGAGAGGAAGGTATTAGAGTTTTTAGATTAATATATTCTGGAATTCTTCTTGAAATATTAGATTCTTTAGGTGAAATGCCACTTCCTCCTTATATTCATGAAAAATTAGAAGATAAAAATAGATATCAAACTGTGTATGCTAAAAATCCTGGTAGTGCGGCTGCTCCTACTGCTGGTCTCCATTTCACAAAAGAACTTTTAGAAAAAATAAAAGAAATGGGAATAGAAATTTATTATATAACTTTGCATGTTGGACTTGGTACATTTAGACCAGTAAATGTTGAAGATGTAACTAAACATAAAATGCATAGTGAGTTTTATAGTATGAATTTAGAAGTTGCTAGAGCGTTAAACAAAGCAAAAGAAGAAGGTAGAAAAATAATTAGTGTGGGAACTACTACTACTAGAACTTTAGAAACAATTATGACTGTATATGGAAAATTTACAGAATGTTCTGGATGGACAGATATATTTATTTATCCAGGATATAAATTTAAAGCTATAGATAATTTAATTACTAATTTTCATTTACCAAAATCAACTCTTGTTATGCTTGTAAGTGCACTAGCTGGAAAAGAAAATATAATGAATGCTTATAAAGAAGCAGTTAAAAACGAATATAGATTCTTTTCGTTTGGTGATTCAATGTTTATAAAATAGAGGTTTATATGACAAAAGAAGAAATAAAAAAATTAAATGATTATTTTAATAATATATTTATTGAACTTGAAAAAAATGATTTTTTCTTGCTTGATAATTTTGAAGCAATAGCTATGTTTACACAAAATTATTGTAACTTTTCAAGTGAATTAAAATTAGAGGAAAAGAATAAAACAAATAATCTGACTTTTGAAGATGTTTATTTACTAGCACGTGAAATAATTGAAAAAATAGATAAAAATTATTTACAAGATTATGATAATTTAATAAAAAGTGGAGAACTTGATTTTGGTTTTAATAATGAATATGATGATAGTCACTGTACATATTTAGTGGAAAAGAAGCAAAAACTAATAGATATTAATAGAGAATTTAATTATAATGATGTAGTTACTTTAGTTCACGAATTCATACATTATACCAATGTAGCTAGTTCTGTTAGTGTAAATAGATATTTACTTACTGAATTTTTATCAATTTATTTTGAATTATATGCTACTAATTATTTAATAAATGTTAAGAAAGTTCCAAAAGACGAATTAAACTATAATTGGAGGTTTAATAATATAAGAAATCACGGAAATCAACTTCTTGATTTTTCAATACCATTTTTTATATATAATAAAATAGGAGATATTGATTCTAAAAATTTAGAAATATTTGAACAAAATTATTTTAAGACTTCAAAAGAAAATTATGAAAAAGAATGTTTAAGACTTTTAAAAATTTTAAATAATATAGAAAAAAGATATAAAATCTCTATAAAGTATGAAATGAATTACGATGAAAGTGAACTAGCATATAGGCAGTGTGAATTATTTAATGTTAATTACAGATATATATTAGGTGGAATACTTGCCTTTTATGCCTTTGAAAACTGTGATATGGAAAAAATTATATATTTAAATAATCACATAAATGATTATGATTTTGAAAAAATGAGTATTGTTGATGTATTAAATTTTATTGGGATTGATATCAACGATTTAATAAATAATAGTAATTTTGAATACATAACTGATATAATTAGAAAATGGGATAAAGAAGTGGTAAAATGAATAAAGTAATAGTTATTGTAGGGCCTACTGCAGTAGGAAAAACAAAATTAAGTATAGAGCTTGCTAAAAAGTATGATGGTGAAATAATAAATGCAGATAGTACGCAAGTCTATAAAAATATGGATATAGCAACTGCAAAAGTTACAAAAGATGAAATGGAAGGAATTAGTCATCATTTATTAGATATAAAAGATATAGATGAAATATATACTGTGTATGATTTCCAAAAAGATTGCAGAAAAAAAATAGAAGAAATACAAAAAAAAGGAAAAACTCCTATAATAGTGGGTGGTACAGGCCTTTATATTAAGGCTGCACTTTATGATTATAAATTTAATGAAGAAAGTAATTCTAACGAATATAATGATTTATCCACAGAAAAACTTTTTGAAATGTTAAAAAAAGTAGATCCTAATACTGAAATACATCCTAATAATAGAAAAAGGATTGTAAGATCATTAAATTACTATAATGAAAATAATGAGCCAATGAGTTTAAAAGAAAAAAGTGAACATTTATTATATGATGTTGTTGTTATAGGTTTAACTACTGATAGAGATATTTTATATAGTAAAATAAATGATAGAGTAGATATAATGATGGAAAGTGGATTAATAAATGAAGCTAAAAAAATATATGATACTAATATAAAATCTAAAGCAGTATTAACACCCATTGGTTATAAAGAATTATTTCCTTATTTCGAAAATAATAGTTCTTTAGAAGAATGTATAAATAAAATTAAACAAAATAGTAGAAGATATGCTAAAAGACAATATACATGGTTTAAAAATCAAATGAGTGTAAACTGGTTTACAACTAATTATAATGATTTTAATAAAACAGTACTAGAAATAGAAAAATTTATTGACAGTAATTTACATAATTAAAATAAATGTCAGTCTTTGAAGAATATTACTTTAAAATAAGATATTGTTTAAAACTATTTATCTTATTTTTTTTTCATGTTATACTATAATAGTAGGTGAAGTTTATGAAAAAGATCGTTAAAATTATTATTCTTTTATTAGCAGTTCTTACATTATTAGGAATTATAACAATGATAGGATTGTCTTTATTTAATAATGTAAAGGAGAAACATGAAAAAGGATACTTAGCGTCAGATATTCCTAAAGTAGATATATATGAAGAAGTAAAAACTGAAAATAAAAGCGAATATAAAAAAGCATTAGAAGAATATAGAGGAAAGGAAATATTAATATATTCAAATGAATATAAATTTGAAAATAAAACTTTAAAAAAGATAAGATTAAATAATAAAATATATTATGTAGAAGATACATATGTAACTACTAATAAAAATAATATTTTAAAAGAAAAAGAAATTTATGTAAGAACAAACTCTGTTTTGTATCATGATGTAAATGATATCAGTATTTCAATGTCATTAAAAAAAGGTACCAAATTAGAGGTTACTGGATTTTATGAACTACAAGATGATGGAACTCCTCTAATGTATAAAGTAAAATTAAATGATAAAGAAGGCTATGTATATTCTAAATATTTAGTTAGAACAGAAGAAGAAGCAAATGAAAATTATAATAAAAATGGAATATATGATATTCATAAAGTAAGAGAAAATAAATATGGAGGAGGAAGTGCAGCTAACTTAGATTATTTTCCTGAGGAAAAAATAAAAATTAAAGGAAATGATATGCCTAGTGAAGCTAGAACTATATATATAAATGCTACAGCAGTTAGAAATATAGAAGATTATATAAAATTTGCAAAAGAAAATAATATTAATGCTATGGTAATAGATATAAAAGAAAATACTGTTCCAGCTTATCAATCAGATGTTTTAAGTAAGTATTCTCCTACTAATTATAAAAAAGCATTATATACTGTAGAAGATTATAAATCTTATATAAAAAAGGTAAAAGATGCTGGTATATATGTGATAGGTAGAATATCTGCTTTTAAAGATCATTATTATGCAATAGATCATCCTGAAAATGCTATTATGGATAATAGAACAGGAAAAGCATTTTCACATAATAATTCATATTGGCCAACAGCTTTTAGCAGAGAAGTATGGGAATATAATGTTAAACTTGCAGTAGAAGCAGTTAAAGAATTTGGTTTTAATGAGATACAGTTTGATTATGTAAGATTTCCTGATAGAGTTACTTCTTTAGAAAACTCAGGAATTATGAATTTAAAAAATACATATAATGAGGATAAGGCATCGGCTATACAACAATTTTTGATGTATGCTAGAGATGAAATTCATAATGCAGGGGCTTATATTTCTGCCGATGTATTTGGAGAAAGTGCTAGTTCATACGTAACAGCATACGGTCAGTACTGGCCAGCTATATCAAATGTAGTAGATGTTATAAGTGCTATGCCATATCCTGATCACTTTAATACTTATGAATATGGATTTAAGGTTCCAGTATGGACAATTCCTTATGAACTTATGAAAGCTTGGGGAAGTAATGCTAGTGAAAGACAAAATGAAATAGAATCAAAAGCAGTAGTTAGAACTTGGATACAAGCTTATAATTCTATAAAAGAACCATATGTAGTATATGATTCTAATAAAGTATCTGAACAAATAAAAGGTTTATATGAAAGTGGATTAACAGGAGGGTATATAACTTGGAATTCAGGTTCAAGCTTAGAAAAATATAAACAAATATCTGCTGCTTTTAGAAAGGATTATTTAAATGAATAAAATAATTGAAATTAATTCTCAAAAATATAAATTAATAAAAGAATACAAAAATGGTTTTGATCAAGAACTTTTATTAGCTAAATGGACTGATTATTTTGATGATTATGATTATATATTAGGAGATTTTGCATATGATAAACTTAGATTAAAAGGATTTTGTAACAAAGAGAATTCTAAGTTTAATAACATAAATGATAAAGATAAAATTGATGAGTATATAAAAGAAAATTGTGCTTATGAATGTAGATATTTTATATTAGAAAAGACTTTAGATTAGACTAAAGTCTTTTTACTTTATTATTTTCTTTTAGATCTTTTAAATTATTTAAATAACTATATAAATCATTATTCTGTCCTATATTTATTGGTGTTACATTTTTGTATAAATCTACAATAGTAGCATCAATAGGAAATGAAAATGTGTCAAAAAAATAATCAAAAGAGAATATATTATCAATTTGATCTGTTTTTATACTAGTAGGAACTGTTATATAACCACTTTCGTATGGTTCGCTAGAACAATTTACAAATGTAGCAATGTTTTGATTAGCCATTTCAATTGACAAATCATATATGAATGTAAATTTATTTATTTTTAATTTAATGTATTTTCTAAATTCTTTGTTGTTTTTTAAAAAAACTTGTAATAACCTATGATGCTCGAATTTTAGATTTGGATGTGAAATTATTACAACATTAATATCATTACTTGGAATAAATAATATAATTCTTATTTCATCAAGTTTTTCTGGTTTATATGGATAGTAAAATATATTCATATAAGATATCACTTCCTTATGTGTGTTGTATAGTTTAAACCTAAAAATGAAATTTGTAAATAGTTTTTTTAATAATCAACTAAATCATATATAAATAAAATTATATAAGTTTTACTATAAAGTATAATTATATAAAATAATATGTAATAAAATTTGTTTAAATAACTTTTTAATTTTTATGTAAATACTTGGTAGCAAAAATATTAAAAAATTTATAGTAAATTTTAAAAAAAAATGATATAATGGAATATGATTGGAGGCTAGTTAATGGAACTAAATGAACTATTACAAAAATACACTCTAGTTAAAGAACAAATTGATAATTTATGGAGGTCTCTTTGACTTTGATAATAAAGAAAAAGAAATAAAAAATTTAGAAAGTAAAATGTTAGAATCTAATTTTTGGGATGATAAAAAAAAGAGCGAAGAAGTTATTAGTAAACTAAATAGTTTAAAAAGTCAGTATGAAGATTTAAATAAATTTAAAGAAAATATACAGAATAATATAGAAACACTAGAACTTTTAAAAGATGAATATGATGAAGATTTAAAAGTGATATTAGAAAAAGATTTAGATAACTATTTAATTAAGTTAGATAACATGAAAATATATTTATTGTTAAGTGGTCCATATGACAAAAATGACGCTATATTAGAAATACATTCAGGTGCTGGTGGAACTGAATCTTGCGACTGGGCTAATATGCTACTTAGAATGTATGAAAGATGGTGTAATTCAAAAAACTATAAAGTAGAACTTATAAATATTCAAGAAGGTGAAGAAGCTGGAATAAAATCTGCTTCTCTTATTGTCAAAGGTATAAACGCATATGGATATTTAAAAAATGAAAAAGGAGTTCATAGATTAGTTAGACTTTCTCCTTTTGATTCAAGCAATAGAAGACATACATCATTTGCTTCAGTATCAGTAACACCAATATTTGAAAATGATAATATGAATGTAGAAATTAATGAATCAGATATTAGAATAGATGTATATAGAAGTAGTGGATGTGGTGGACAAGGTGTAAATACTACTGATTCAGCAGTTAGAATTACACATCTTCCAACTAAGATTGTAGTTACTTGCCAAAATGAAAGAAGTCAAATTAAAAATAAAGAGACTGCTATGAAAGTTCTTAAAAATAAATTATATGAATTAGAACTTGTTAGAAAAAAAGAAGAAATGGATAAAATAAAAGGCATTCAAATGGAAAATGGTTTTGGCTCACAAATTAGATCTTATGTTATGCATCCATATTCGATGGTAAAAGACCATAGAACTGGAACAGAAACATCTAATGTAAATAAAGTTTTAGATGGAGATATAGATATGTTTATAAACGATAATTTAAAAAGAGGTGAAAATAGTGTTATTTAAAAAGAAATTAAATACAGATGAAGTAATGCATCATGTATATGAAAAAAATAGAGCATCTAGATATTTAGAATTTATAATAGGTATATTTATAGTTGCTATTACTTATAATATCTTTTTAGTTCCAGCTGATATTGTATATGGTATTGGTGGTGTAGGTATTATACTAAAAAAATTAATTGGGTTGGATCCATTTATAGTTATTTTAGTAGGTTCTATAATTCTTTTATTAGCAAGTTTTATATTACTTGGTAAAGAAAAAACCGCTAAATCAGTATTAGGTTCTCTAGCATATCCTTTTATAGTAAAACTTACAGCTTGGATACCAAATTATATAAGTATAGAAGGAGCAGAACCATTACTTATAGTTATAGTTGGTGCAGTAGCAACTGGATTTGGACTTGGACTTATATTTAAATCAGGATTTACAACAGGTGGAACAGACATACTAAATCAAATAGTATCTAAATATGCTAAAATGTCTATGGGTAATGCAATGCTTTTTACAGATGGACTTATTATACTATTAAGTGGATTTGTATTTGGATTTACGAAACTTATTTATTCACTTATATCACTTTATTTAATCAGTCTTATGTCTGATAAAGTAGTAATAGGAATTTCACAGTCAAAAGCTTTTTATGTCATTACAACTCATGAAACTGATGTTAAAAAATTTATATTACAACATTTATCACATGGAGTAACTGTTTTTGATGTAAGAGGTGGATTTACTGGTAATAATCAAAAAATGATTATGTTTATAATTCCTACAAAAGAATATTTTTTTGCTAAGGAAGGAATAAAAGAAATAGATCCAAGAGCATTTTTTGTAGTAACAGATGCATATGAAGTATCTGGTGGAGAATAAGGAGGTATTTATGAATTTAATTCAGATGAGACATGTTAAAAAACAATATAAAAATGGTGTAACAGCTATTTATGATTTAGATTTAGATATAGAAAAAGGTGATTTTGTCTTTGTAATTGGTTCAACTGGATGTGGTAAATCAACTTTAATAAAAATGTTATATCGTGAAGAAAGACCAACTAGTGGTTCAATTAATGTTGGTGGAATAGATGTTGCAAAACTAAAAAACAGAAAAGTTTACAAACTTAGAAGAAAACTTGGTGTTGTTTTCCAAGATTTCAAACTACTTCCAAAATCAACTGTTTTTGAAAATGTAGCTTTTACATTAGAAGTTTACGGACTTCCTAAAGATGAAATATATAATAAAGTTATTAAAGTATTAGATTTGGTTGGCTTAAAACATAAAGCCAAAAATTATCCAACAGAATTGTCTGGTGGAGAACAACAAAGAGTTGCAATTGCAAGAGCGATTGTAAATGGTCCTAAACTTCTTATTTGTGATGAACCTACAGGAAACTTAGATGAAATTACAAGTATGGAAATTATGGAAGTACTAGAAGCTATCAATAAACTTGGTACAACAATTATTATGGTTACACATGATACAGAAATAGTAAATAGAATGAAAAAAAGAGTTATTTTGCTTAATGCAGGTAGAATAGTAAAAGATTATAAGAAAGGAACATATAAACATGAAGGCGTTTAGAATATTAGGTAGAAATATAAGAGATTCATTTAAAAGTGTTTTTAGAAACTTTTCTTTATCACTAGCATCAATTTCATGTATAACTATAACTCTTTTAGTTGTTGCTATTTCTATAATATTATCTGTAAATGTAAATAATTTTGCAACATTAGTAGAAAAAGATGTAACAATAGTAACTTTTCTTGATTTAGATATAACAGAAGAAGAAATAAAAAATGTAGAACAAGAAATAAATGATATACAAGGTGTAGAATCATATGAATTTCAATCAAAAGTAGATATTTCTAAAGAAATGATGGATTCTTCAGATGTTTTTAAAAATATAATGGAACAGTGGAATCAAGAAGATAGTCCAATACAAGATACATTTTTAGTAAAAGTAGAAAATATTGATGATATTGGAAAAATAGCTAAAAAAATAGAAAAAATAGATAAGGTTTCAATTGTAAAATATGGTCAAGGTATGGTAGAACAATTGGTAACAATTTTTGATGTTGTTAAAAAAATTAGTATTGGAATGGTAATTGCTTTAATACTTGTAACTGCTTTCCTAATTTCTAATACAATAAAAATAACTATTTTCTCAAGAAAAAGAGAAATAGAAATTATGAGATTAGTAGGAGCATCTAATTTAAATATAAAAATTCCATTTATATTTGAGGGATTATTCTTAGGATTATTAGGAGCTATAATTCCAGTTATTGCAACAACATATGGATATGTAGCTTTATATAATAGTTTTGATGGACAAGTATTCTCACCATTTATAAAGTTAATTGAACCAGAGCCATTTATTTATCAAGTATCAGGTGTACTTATTGTAATTGGTATGTTAGTTGGTATGTTTGGAAGTTATAGAGCCGTTAGAAAGCATTTAAAAATATAAAGGATGATTTTTTCTTTCTTTTTTTTTTATTGCATATATTTAAATGGGTGGATATATGAAATATAAAATTGGGGATTTAGTAACTAGAAAATCATATAATCATGATATGGTGTTTAAAATCATAAATATAATAGATGATGTTTATTATTTAAAAGGAGAATATATTAGACTTTGTGCAGATAGTTTTGAAGATGATTTAGTTTTATATAAAGGAGAAAAAGAAGAAGAGGAAAGAGAATTTAATAAAAAGATAGTTGATGATCTTCATTTAGAAAGAGACGAATATTTTTATTTACCTGGAAAAATACTTCATATAGATGGTGATGAAGAATATTTAAATAAATGTTTAGATTATTATAAAAAATTTAATTTATGGGCAACAGGTTCAAAATTAAAAGAAAGTGAAATTGCTTCTAATATTAGAAGTTTACTTGAAAAATACCATCCTAATATAGTAGTTATAACAGGACATGATGCGTTTTATAAAAGAAAAGGAAATACTGATGATATAGAATCATATAAAAATAGTAAATATTTTGTAGAAAGTATTAGAGAAGCAAGAAAATACGAAGATAGTCATGAAAAATTAATTATAATTGCAGGTGCTTGTCAATCTGATTATGATGAGCTTATTAGAGCAGGTGCTAACTTTGCTTCAAGCCCTAAAAGAGTAAATATCCATGCTTTAGATCCGGCAATAATTGCAAAGTCAATAAGTTTAACGGAAATTACAAATGATATAGATGTTAAAAGTATTATTGAAAAAACAAAATATGGTAAAGATGGTATAGGGGGTATAAAAACAAAAGGGACAATGTATGTAGGTTTTCCACGATAGGAGGAATATGAAAACAATTTATGACATAAAAAATGAACTCCAAAAACATTTAGGGAGAAAAGCTACTATAAATTATAATTTAGGAAGGAATAAATTTGAAGAGTATCATGTTGTTATAAAAAAATTATACGATAATATATTTTTAGTTGAAGATGATATATCTTTAAAATCATTTAGTTATAGTGATGTTATTACAAAAACAATAAAAATAAAATATTGACAAAACTTATAAAAATATATACAATTAAGGTGTATATGATATATACTGGAGGGAGCGTTGATTAACTTGAAAATTACATCAGTAAATGTACGTAAAGTAGAAAGAGAAGATAATAGAATGAAAGGAATAGCATCTGTTTTAGTTGATGATTGTTTTGCTATTCATGACATTCGTATCATTGAAGGAGATAAGGGATTGTTTATAGCTATGCCAAGTCGTAAAACTGCAACTGGAGGATATAGAGATATAGCACATCCAACTAATGCAGAAACAAGAAAAATGTTTGAAGATAGTATTCTTGAAGCTTATAAAAATGCAGAATAAACTCTTTATGAGTTTTTTCTTATTTTTATATACTAGGAAAGTGCTTTACAAAGCAAAATATAGACTATTAATAAAACTTAATTAAAAGAGCACGAAAAAACTCGGATAAAAAAATCCGTTTTTTTTAATTAAAGAAATTTAATAATCAA
>CALVXR010000030.1 GCA_944371445.1 uncultured Bacilli bacterium | reverse complement strand
AGCATTTTACATGGTCCACACCAAGTCGCATAAAAATCAACAAGCATAAAATCCTTATTAATTTGCATATCAAAGTTTTCTAAATTTCCTTCTGTTATCATATTATTCTCCTATCTATATTTTTCTAAAATTTGATTACTACCTTCAATATTTAATTTACCATTTTTTATTAATTTATCTACATTATCTACGCTAATAATTTTATATTCTAGAAATAAATCTAAAACTTCTAAGTTAAATTTACTAGAGCTTTCATCACTTTTATATTTTTCTTTTATTATTTCAATTTTATCTGTAAGTTCTAATGTTTCCTTTGCTATATTACTTAAAACTGGTGTATTTTTCAAAATAGGTTCCCTAAATTTAGATGTTTTTACCTCGTCCATATGAAAAACTGGCATTGATATAATAAACAAAAATATGAATGCTACTACATAGTAATGAATAACACCAACTACTAAACCTAAAAGTTTTGAAGGTATTCCTAAAATAATTGTATACTTTAATATTTTTTCAAATATTTTAGTTGTAAGTATTATTATTGCAAGTATTATCATTAATATACTATAAACAAGTACAAAAGAAATTACTTCATAAATGAGTATATTAAGAACTGTTGCGCCTTTTAATATGTTTCCAAATTTAAAAAATGGAAAATGCATATATAAAAATTCTGATATTGGATTTTTTAAGATATACGAAATAATTATAACCAGTATAAACCCTACAAAAGTTACAAGTTCATTCGTAAAGCCCCTTTTAAATCCCATAACAGCACCATATAAGATTAAAAGTAAAACGATTACATCTATTATATTCACATCTTCATCCCCTTTAATAAATTATATTATAAAAATATATAAAAATAAAGTATTTTACACTTTTTTATGATAAAATATGATTGAGGTGAATTTATGACAATTTCTTTTAAGGTAAGTGAAAACACTAAAAATGAAATGATCGAATATTTTAAAGATAAAAAAAGACCTAAAACTCCAGCATATGCTATATTTCAAGCAGATGAGGAAGATACCGTTGTTACTTTGTATGAGTCTTCGAAAGTAGTATTTCAAGGAGTAAGTGCTGATATAGACGCAGCTATGTGGAAACAAAGAGAAAAACATTTGAATCCTACTATCGATATAAAAGAAAAAAATAGTGACAATAAAAAAGAAAAAAAAGAAATATTTATAGACCCTAAAATATATAATTCTTCTTCTATTGGTTCTGATGAAGTAGGAACTGGAGATTATTTCGGACCTATTGTTGTAACAGCAGCTTTTGTATCAAAAGATAATATTAGTTTCTTAGAAAGTTTAGGCGTTAAGGATTCTAAAAAAATGACTGATGATAAAATATTAGAAGTTGTTCCTAAAATTATAAAGAAAATACCATATGAAAGCATAATATTATCTAACGAAGAATATAATAAATTTTATAGTACCGATATTAATATGAATAAAATTAAAGCAATACTTCATAATAAAGTATTATGCAAAATGAAAGATAAATATCCTCATGATTATATTATTGTTGATGAATTTGCTAAAAGTTTTATTTATTATAATTATTTAAAAAGTATTCCAAATGTATGTAGAGGTATTACCTTTTTAACTAAAGGTGAAGATAAATCGCTAGCTGTTGCAGCTGCATCATTAATAAGCAGATATATTTTTATAAATGAATTTAATAAATTAAGTAAAGAATTAGGTGTTATTTTGCCTAAAGGAGCTAGTACTAAAGTAGATGAAATTGGAACAAATATTGTAAAAGAATATGGTTTTGACAAATTATCTTATATAGCTAAATTAAATTTTAAAAATACTGATAAAATTAAAGAAATGTGTAAATAAAATTATTTACATTTTTTCTTTTTGTTGTATAATATCTTATACGAAGGAGAGATTATAATGCAAAATTATACTAATCACATAGAAAATTACCCAATAAAAAAGGAAGATTTTATACAAAATTATGTTTTAGTTAAAGGTAAATACATTGTAAGATTAGCTGGTGGTCAAAAAATATCTATACCTGAAACTGATAAGCAAAAAAATATTTTAGATAAAAAATTATTAAATCAAATAAATTGTATAACAGAAGAAGACCTTAAAAATTTAAAAAACAAATTAAAAAATAGATTAAATATACATAGACTTTCTTTTGCGTCTTTAATAATTGCTATAGTTACCTTATTAATAGCTAATAAAACTATAGTTTTTGGAGCTAATATTTTTTCATTACTTAGTTTTTCAACAATCATAACATATATTCTATATCTTAAAACTAAATACATATATGAAGATGTTATTAAAAACAAAACAATAGTCAAAGATTCCGAATTAATTAATTCTTTATTGCAAGTTAAAAATATAATTGTTAGAAAAGATTTAGCATCTTTATTTAAAGGAAGTAAGAAAAAAGTAGTTAAAAAGTTTATTAAAGAGAATGAGAAAGCTAGTATTAATTCTTTAGACGCATTGTCATTAAAAGAATTATTATCCCTTAAGAAAGCTGCTTTAAAATATAAACACTTTATTGCTACTTACGATAATTATGAAAATTTCTCTAAGGATGATAATAGAAAAATAAAATTTAAAAGTACTAATAACTAAAAAAACACATTATGGACTGCACCCCTTAGAGTAGACATAAATAAAAAAACAGTTTAATAAAGATGTTATAATACACTTCTAAAGGAGGTGTATTTTTTATGGCTTTAAAAGGGCAAAAATTCGGTAAATATTCAGATAATTTAAAGAACGAAGTTTTTAATAAGATTAAACAAGGACAATCTCTTAGATATGTAGCTAAACAATATAATATTCCATTTGGGACAATTTGTAGTTGGACAGATAAAAAGAATCATCCTGAGAAAGGTTCTGGGCAAAAACGTGGTAGACCAAAAGAATCTAACTTAACTAAAGAAGATTGGAAAGAAAGATATGAAATATTAAAAAAATACCAGGCCTTCCTCAAGGCACAACGAGGGAAAAAGTAAATTTTATAAATTTATACAGAAATAATTATAAACTTACTAACATGTGTACCGTACTTAATATAAGCCCAAAAACTTACTATAAGTATAGAAATAAGGAAGATCCTGATTATTATGATTATTTGATAATAAAAGAAATATTTGATGATTCTAAAGGTACATATGGATATCGTAGGATTGTTGAAGGTCTACTCCAAAAGTATGGTGTAGTTATGAATGGAAAGAAGGTATTAAGAATAATGAAAAAATATAATTTAATGGCAGAATATATAAGAAAATCGAAGAAGAAAAATAAAAATGAAAAAATCGAATCTAACGTTAGGCCCAATTTGTTAAAAAGAAATTTTAATACAGATACTCTTAATAAAGTTTGGGATACAGATATAACATATTTAATATTTAAAG
>CALVXR010000029.1 GCA_944371445.1 uncultured Bacilli bacterium | reverse complement strand
TATTATTTTTTATATAAATATAAAAGTATATATGTTTTTATTATTTTGCACATAACATATAATATAGTTTGTTACCTATTTATGATAAATATAATTTAAAAATTATTTATTGTTAAATAAAAAATATGAAATTTATTGTAAAACATATATTTTTACTTTGGAAAATGTTATAATGTATTTGGTGGTAAAATGATAAAGAAAATAAATAATATGAATATAAATTATGTTGATTATGGAAATGAAAAAGGAAAAGTAATAGTTTTACTTCATGGATGGGGACAAAATATAGAAATGATGAAACCAATTGTAACAAATTTACAAAAAGAATTTCGTATCATTATTCCTGATTTACCTGGATTTGGAGAGAGTGAAATTCCATCTAAAGTTCTTACAATATATGATTATACTGATATTATAAAAAAACTTTTAGAAGAATTAAAAATAGAAAATCCGATAATGATAGGCCATTCTTTTGGTGGAAAAATAACATTAGAATATGCAAGTAAATATGAGTGTGATAAAATAGTATTACTTGCAAGTCCATTTAAAAAAGAAATAAAAAAATTATCACTAAAAGTAAAAATGTTAAAAAAATTAAAACAGATTCCAGGATTAAATAAATTTGAAGAATTTGCTAAAAAACATATAGGTTCAACCGATTATAGAAATGCTAATCCAATAATGAGAAAAATATTAGTTGAACATGTTAATTTAGATATATCAGAAGATGTTAAAAAGATAAAATGTCCTACATTAATAGTTTGGGGAACAGAAGATGCTGAGGTCCCTGTTGAAAGAGCTTATGAACTTGAAAATTTAATTAGTGACAGTGGTACTGTAATACTTGAAGGTGGAACTCATTATGCATATTTAGAGTTCTTACCAAGAATAAAATCAATATTAAATAGTTTTTTTAGAAATTAGGAGGGTATAAATGTATTATTTTTTAATAGCGCTATTATTTTATGTAATATATATAATTATAAAAACTAAAAAATCACTTCATATGTTACAGCAAAATTGGTATGATGATGATCACAGATATTTAAAATGGATAATAACTAATAGATATAAAGTATTTACAACAGCTGATTCATTTTTCTTTATATTTATAGTTTTCTTATTTACAAATAATTTTATTTCAATATTATTATTTATGATTTTTTATTTAATAAATATAGTATTAATTAGAAGAAGACATAAAAAAGAACAAACAAAATTATCGTTAGTAGTAACAAAAAGAGTAAAAAGATTAATTATTACAGTTAGTATTATATACTTAGTTCCAATTGTGTGTTCTTTAATATTTTTTGATGTAGTTCCAATTACATATAATGCATTGATATTAGGAGCTTATGCATATCTAAACTATTTTGTTATTATGCTTGCTAATATAATTAATATACCAGTAGAAAAACAAGTTTTTTATCACTATAGAAGACTTGCAAAAAGAAAATTAAAAGAAATGAAAAATTTAAAAGTGATTGGTATAACAGGTAGTTATGGTAAAACAAGTAGTAAAAATATATTAAATGATGTATTAAATGTAAAATTTAATTCTTTCGCAACACCTAAAAACTTTAATACTCCATATGGATTAATAAATTCTGTAAATAATTATTTGGATAAATTTAGTGATATTTTTATAGCTGAAATGGGAGCCTTTAAAAAAGGTGAAATTAAAGAACTTTGTGATCTAGTAAAACCAACATATGGAATCCTAACTAAAGTTGGAACTGCTCACTTAGAAAGTTTTGGAAGTCGTGAAAATATTCAAAAAGGTAAATTTGAGCTTATTGAATCTCTTCCAAGTGATGGTATAGGTATTCTTAATGGTGACGATGAGTACCAAGTATCATATAAACTAAAAAATAACTGTAAAATAGTATGGATTGGTATAGATAATAAAGATGTTGATGTAAGAGCTGAAAATATAAAATTATCTGGTGAAGGAACAAGCTTTGATTGTATATTTAAAGGTGAAAAAGAAAAATATCATTTTGAAACAAGATTACTAGGTAAAGCAAACATTTATAATATATTAGCTGCGATTGCTTTAGCTCGTGAGTTAGGAGTTCCAATAGAACAAATAATTATAGGTGTAAAAAAAGTAAATTCAATAGAACACCGTTTAGAACTTAAAAAAATGGGAAATATTAATATAATAGATGATGCCTATAACTCTAATCCAGTTGGTTCTAAAATGGCACTTGATGTTCTTTCAATGATGAAAGGTAAAAAAATAATCGTTACTCCAGGTATGATTGAACTTGGTACAGAACAATACGAAGTGAATATGAAATTTGGTGAATATATAGCGGATGTTTGTGATGAGGTTATATTAGTTGGTAAAGAACAAACTAGACCTATTATGGATGGACTTAAAAATAAGAAGTTTAAAGAAGAACATATACATATTATTAATGATGTAAAACTTGCTTTTCCATTAATGACAAAATTAGCAGGAAAAGAGACATATGTTCTTTTAGAAAATGATTTACCAGATATATTTAATGAAAAAAATTAATAGAGGTGATATAAATGAAAATAAAAGTAGGAGTTATATTTGGTGGCGAAACAGTAGAACATGAAGTAAGTATTATATCTGCTGTTCAAGCTATGGGATTTATGAATGAAGACAAGTATGAAATTATCCCAATTTATATTAGTAAAGATAGAACCTGGTATACTGGACCTATGCTTAAAGATATAGACGTATATAAAGATTTTAATGACTTAAAACGATATGCTAAAAAATGTGTTCTATATAAGAAAGGTGATTCATTTTTCTTACAATCATTAGGACTATTTAAAAGAAATATTACAGAACTTGATGTAGCTTTTCCAATAGTTCATGGAAATAATGCTGAAGATGGTTCTTTAGCTGGATATTTAGATACAATAGGTATTCCTTATGTAGGACCACATATTTTAGGTGCAGCTGTTGGTCAAGATAAAGTTGTAATGAAACAAATAATGAAGGCTGATGAATTACCAGTAGTTCCATATACTTGGTTTTATGATACAGAATACTTAATGTATAAAGATGAAATTTTAAAAGAAATTAAAAAAATTGGATATCCAGTAATTGTAAAACCAGCTACTCTTGGAAGTAGTGTTGGAATTAGTGTGGCAAAAGAAGAAAAAGAAATAGATGCAGCTATTTTAGAAAGTATTAAATATGATGTAAAAATAGTTGTTGAAAAGATGGTTGATAATTTAGTAGAAGTAAACTGTAGTGTACTTGGAAACTATGAATCACAAGAAGCAAGTGTTTTAGAAGAAGTTATGAGTACAGATGAATTTTTAACATATGCTGATAAATATATTGGTAATGGTAAAAAGATGGGCATGAAAGCAAAAGGTATGGTAGCTACTGATAGAATTATACCAGCTAGACTTGATAAAAAAACTGAAGAAAAAGTAAAAGAACTTGCTAAAAAAACATTTAAATCTTTAAATTTAAGTGGTGTTTGTAGAATAGATTTCTTAATTAATAAAAAAACACAAGAAGTTTATGTAAATGAACCTAATACTATTCCAGGATCACTTTCATTTTATTTATGGGAACCAACAGGAAAAGAATATACAGAATTATTAGATGATATGATTACAATTGCTATAAAAGATTATAAAACAAAACATAAAAAAACATATTCATTTGATACAAATATTTTAAGTAATTTTAATGGTATTAAAGGTTCTAAAGGAATGAAGGGAAAATTAAGATAAAATATTTTATCTTTTTTTTTTATTTATTTTAATGTATAATTATAGTAGGTGATAATATGAGATGTCCAAAATGTGGAACTGAAAATAAAGAGAATTTTTGTATGAAATGTGGTACTATGTTATCAAATGATGGAATAATTCAAATAAAAGATACTAGATTAAACAATGATAGTCTCCATAGTGATCTTGAATTTTTTATTGGTAAAAATTATGAAAAAATACTAAATGGAAGATTAAATTTTGCAGCAGCATTTTTCTTTATTTTATGGTTTATATATAGAAAGTGTTATTTACTAGCCTTCATACTTTTTTTAATTCAATTATTTATAGTAATGTTAGTTAGTGTATTTTTTGAAGGAATAAATATCTATTTTATTTATATTATATTTATATTATTCTATTTGTTTTTTGCTAATACATTATATATATTAGATGCAAGAAGAAAAATAAAAAAGATAAAGAAGAAGAATGTTTCTTATTTAGCAGCAATTAAAAAAAAGGGTGGAACAAGTATAGTTGCAGTTATTATATTTCCAATTATTTATATAGTTGCTATTATAGCTTTAATAATCTTTTTATTACCATATTTAAGGAATATTTATAAAGCATATGATTTGTATTATTATATGCCAAATTGGAATTATGATAAAGCAACATCAACATTTATAAAAGATAATAATTGTTATGCACAAATAGGTGAATTAAATGAGCAAGGAGAAATTCTTTTATATAATTATTATGGTGTTAAAGAAGATTTTTCTAATCTTAAAATGGAAAAGATTTTCGGGAAAACTTGGTATACTAATGATAATGAACATAGACTTACACATAATACACAATTATATTTATTTAAAGACAAGGATAGAATATATATAGCAAAGTTTTTTGCACTTGATAGTAGTAGTTATAATACTTGCATAAAAAATTATGATACTGCTAAAAAAACTTTATTTATAATATAGTACCATTTTGGTACTTTTTTGTTTTATTTTATTTTTATAGTTGAATTAATGTATAAAGAGTGCTATAATCCTGACTTTGACAGTTTTATAAAGTAAAAATCTCTCAATCCCTTATATTATAAGGAATTAAAGAGATTTTTTTCTTTGAAAAAGTGCGTAATGTGAGACTTATTTTACAATACTAAAAATT